>CATPCK010000725.1 GCA_955652655.1 uncultured Ktedonobacteraceae bacterium
GTGGAGCGGCCATCGACGCGTATGCGCAACAAAACAAACGGCGCCTGGCTGCTTTGAACGATGCCTGACATGCCCGGGTCGGTTGTTGCTCCTACATAGCCATCCGATGCCAAAAGAGCCACGATCTGCTGTCGCGCCGCCACGCTGCCGTAATGGAATGGCTCGCCCGAGGGGTAGCAGAATTGTTGGATGGTTATACCGAGGAGGTTTTGCAGGGCGGCCTGTGATGCTTGTAGCTCGTGTTGCGTAAGGGCAGTTGAATAGAGGACAAGGCTGCCCATGTCAACATGGTGGACAGTATGCGAGCCGATCTGCATGCCATCAGCGAGCATGTTGCGAAGCTGCTGCCAATTCAGATACGAGACCCAGCCAACTTTCCCTGTAATGATATAGAACATGCCGGTGTAGCCATGGGCCTGGAGGATGGGAAGAGCAAAATGGAAAGCGTCATCATAGCCATCGTCAAAGGTGAGAATTATGGGATGATGCGGCAGCGGCCCACCGTAGTAGAGCGCGTCGAATAACTGGTTAAAGGTGATGGTGTGATAGCCCTGCCGCTTGAGATAGTCGAGTTGTTTGCTAAAGGCCGTTGGGGTGACTGTCAAGCTACTGCCAAGTATTGTCGTGGGCACGATAGCGGAAATATGGTGGTACATGAGGATGGGGACCTGGACCGCGGTAAAAGCAGGTTGCAGCGGCGGTAGAATTGGAGCTTCGAGGTCGGCGGGTCCACCTTTGAGGACGAGCCAGCGTACGCTCGTTCCTTTAGCAGAGCTGGTCACCCTCTGTACAATAAAGGGAAGATTCTGGAAAAGCTGCTCAGGATGTACATCCTCTGGTGGGGCAAGGGAATGTTGTTTTACTGCGGGGCCTGGCACAAGTTGTAGGGAGACCGGCAATTCAAGCGCCTGGTTATACGTGATCATGGTCTCAGGGTTGACCCAGCGATGGAGCCAGTGAGCGCTACCCTGCACAAATTTTTGGAGCGTATAATCTTTGAAGCGGTTTTGCCAGTAGGTGGTAAATGCTGTCTCGTTGGGCCACATAGCTTGCACCTGCGGGTGGAGCAGCGACCACATGGTGCCATAGTGGTGATCGAGGAGGGCTGTCATATACTGTTGTGCCGTTGTTTCCGCTGCCAGCTGGTATTCTGACGCGACAGGGTCGCTTGACCCGGTGATGAGCATAGGAGCGCGTGCCTGCGCGAGTCCGTGAGGGTAGAGATTGTGTAATGTTATATCCTTATGTAACACAGATGTGTACAATATACTCCCAGGAATGGCGAGCAATAGACAGGTGATTGCGATGAGGCCTGCTGGCCAAATACGAAAAGTACGAGGTGTCAAAATATTGTTTCTCGTTGCTCTCATTGCCTATATTATCCTCATTTACTGTTTCTCTATGAAGTATACCAGATACATGTCTAAATGTGTGTCAACATGTATCTATATACGTTCAATAAAACAGCGGAAGATACAAAATTTGGGGGATATGGAGGGAGCGAGAAGAAAGCAATCAAAGAGGATGGCGAAGCCCGTGAGATGATAGCCGCATCTCACGGGCTTCGCCATCCTCTTTACCGGTAAGGTTGTGTTATTCTATCTTGTTCTTGCCAATGACTTCTTCGGCGGGATATGGATTGGGCGACCTTCGGCTGCCAACACAGCTTCGCGCAGGCCCTCGCTGAGTGTTGGGTGGGGATGAATGGTCTCAGCAACCTCATCGACAGTGAGTTCGCCGCGCATGGCCACCGAGTATTCGCTGATGAGGTTGGTGGCGTCCGGACCGATGATATGAGCGCCCAGTATTTCGCCGTATTTACCGATGATTACTTTGGTGAATCCGTCGGTTTCATTGATTGCAACCGCTTTACCGTTAGCGGACCAGGGGAAGCGATCGACACGCGCCTCCGGGTATTTCGCTTTGGCCTCTGCCTCAGTTAGTCCGACAAAGGCGATTTCAGGGAAGGTGTAGATGGGGTTTGGCACAACGTTGTAGTCCATGGCTGCCTGGTGTCCAGTAGCGTTGTCGGCGGCAATCTCGCCTTCGGTCGAAGCGACATGGGCCAACCCAGCCCCATGGACAAGGTCACCGATAGCATAGATACCAGGGAGGTTCGTCTCCATCTTTTCGTTGACGCGCACGCGTCCCCGATCGTTATCGAGACCTTGCTCCATCAATTGCTCAAGGCCGGAGGTGTTGGCGCGGCGGCTGACGGCGATCAACACATATTCTCCGGTATAGCTCTCTTGCCCTTTTTCCGTACTGGCGGTAACCTTCTTCTCATCGCCTTCGTCAGCGATAGACTCTACTTTTGCTCCTGTGACAATTTTGATACCGCGCCTGCTGAGGATGCGGACAAGTAGTTTGCGTACCTCTTCATCGACGGGAGCCAGGATGTCTGGCAACATCTCAAGAATTGTTACCTGCGAACCTAGCGCGCTGAACATACAAGCCAGTTCGACGCCGATCACGCCTCCACCCACGCAGATAAGGCTTTTGGGTGTATCTGGCAGATTCCAGCAGGTGTCACTATTCATAATATTGCGTCCATCGATACCGGGGAAAGGAGGCACGAGTGGAACAGAGCCTGTGGCGAGGATGATTTTGCCGGCGTCGAACTGTTCTTGCGAATCGTCGTTCTTCGTTACAGTGACGGACCGTGAGGCATCAACTGCGCCAAGGCCATCAAATACGTCGATATTGTTGCCCTTCATCAGCACGCCAACACCACCTGTCATGCGCTTGACGACTTTGTCCTTAAAGACGACCCCCTGTTTCATATCAAAGGTTGGGGGTTGGGGCAGATTGATGCCTAACTCGCCCAGCGATGACATGTTGTGCAATACCTCTGCGATATGTAACATCGCCTTCGAGGGAATACACCCTACGTTTAGACAGGTGCCACCGAGGTATTGTTTTTCGACAATGGCGACCTTTGCACCAAGTTGAGCGGCCCGAATAGCGGAGACGTACCCGCCGGGACCCGAGCCAATAACTGCAACGTCGTAATGTGTACTTGCCATTTTAAAACTCTCCTGCTATCTGAAAATAGACCTTCAAAGCTGCGTGTTGTCGCATAAGGGTAACCCCTTCAGCAAACCGTTCCAAGGGTAAATAATGGCTGATAAGGCCATCCACGCGCACAACGCGGCTGTTGAGTAGATCAAGGGCGATACGCAACTCCTCCGGTGATGATGAATAGGTACTGATAATACCAAGTTCTTGTTGATAGATATGTTCCAGGTTAGTAGGTACGATGGCTGAATGAGCAGCAAAAATGTGTATCGTTCCACCTTTGCATACTCCCGCGATTGCCTGTAAGAATGGGCGTTTGCCGGCTGCTGTAATAATGACAACATCGGCTCCCTGACCTTCCGTATATGGTGCAAGGA
>CATPCK010000726.1 GCA_955652655.1 uncultured Ktedonobacteraceae bacterium
GACCCTGCTTATACCAGCCAGGAATGTCCCGCTTGTAGCGCACGCAACAAAGCGCAAGACCGAACCTATGTCTGTGCTGAATGTGGTTGGGTAGGACATCGGGACAAAGTGGGAGCCATCAACATCAGCCGAAGGGCTGGCCTATCTGATCAAAGGATAGGTGCCACAGGAGCAGAAGTCTCGGCCTGTGGACGGGCCACCTGAGCTGGCCCGAAACTGTGAAGCGTTGATCTCGAAGCTGAAAAGAATTGAGAGGGAGCCGATCAGAACCTCCCGTCTTTTAAGCGGGGGAGTGCTCAGGAAAAAAAGTGTGACACATCTCACTTTCACGGGCGCATGTTGTACAATAGGGTATAGTGTGATGATAGATGGAAAACGGAATCTGGGTATATATGCGCTGTCCAAACTGTCAAACCATTAATCCACCAACAGCCAAGTTCTGCCTTGAATGTGGCAGGCGTTTTGGCGTCTGTCCAAATTGCGGTACCGTCAACGTACCTACAGCAAAATACTGTATCGAATGTGGCACTGCCTTGTTACCAAAAGAGATAGGCGAGCATACCCAGCAATTGCTGCCGCGAGCTAATGGTCGCACACGTCCACTTCCCGCTGTCATGTCGCAACCGCCAGAAGAACGACGTGTTGTTACCGTTATGTTCGCCGACATAACAGGCTCAACTCCATTGGCGGACCACCTCGATCCTGAAGATATGCGAGCCATCCTCAGCGGGTACTTTAACTTGATGACGGAACAGATTCGGAAACATGGCGGCACAGTTGAGAAATATATCGGCGACGCAGTCATGGCGGTATTTGGAGTGCCGTTCGCGCACGAGGACGACCCTGACCGCGCTATACGTGCCGCCATCGACATGCAGGCGGCTCTTGCACGCTTTAATGAGCAGCGATTGGCTCAAGACCCGGAGGCAACGCGTCTCCAGATGCGCATCGGCATCAACACAGGTGAGGTTGCTGCTACCAGCAACGCTCACGATAACAGGGGCGATTTTCTTATCACGGGTGACGCAGTCAATGTCGCCGCGCGGCTGCAGTCTGTTGCTAACCCTGACACCATCCTTGTAGGAGAGCGCACGTATCTCTCGACGAGGAACGTGTTTGATTTCCACGCGTTAGCGCCCCTGAGGCTCAAAGGGAAAACTGATCCGATATCCGCCTGGGTCGTGATCGGACAGCAAAACAATACATCCGCCATCACGCAACATCCACGCGGTCTCGATGGACTGGAAGCGCGCCTGGTTGGACGTACACTGGAACTCGCGCTGATGCACGCGACCTATGCGCGTGTCCAGGCGGAACAACGCCCGCACTTAATTACCTTGCTCGGTGTACCGGGTATCGGTAAGTCACGATTAGTACGCGAATTTCTCCAGAGCGAAGAGGAAACATCAAAATGCACCACCTGTGAGGATAGGCTGGTCGCTCCTCGCATCTTGCAAGGACGTTGCCCACCATATGGTGAAGGCGTAACATACAGACCCCTGGTTGAGATACTCAATTCCTTGCTGAATGTGCGCAAAGATGAAACATATGAGACGTTAGAAAGCCGATTTGAAGATTTTGTACGCGAAACGTTGATTACCGCCAAAAGCGCTGAAGATCCTGTAGAGGTAGCCTATGCAATCATTCGCAGTGTCGGCAGAAGAACCGGGGACACAACGCTTGCACAGAATTACCCGGATCAACTCGAGAGAGAGCGCCCTCATGGTAGTAACACGCTGGCTAAAAATACAGATCAGAGCAGTCAGAGCGGTCCGCATATGGCGTTGATGCGTGCCTGGCGTATCTTCCTGGAAGCGCTGGCTCAGCAACAACCGCTGATTATAGTCATTGACGATCTCCAATGGGCTGATGAAGCGCTGCTCGACCTGCTAGAGTACTTAACGGACCGTATCGCCGATGTGCCTATATTGTTCCTTTGTCCCGCTCGTCCAGATTTATTCGATCAGCGGCGTGATTGGGGTGGCGGCCGGCGCAACTTTACGACTATTGTCCTGGAATCGCTTTCAAGAGAGGAAAGTAGTGACCTGGTTGATGAGCTCCTCAAAACAGAGGAGATTCCAGGCGTGCTGCGCTACACTATCCTCAACCGGGCCGAAGGCAATCCCTTTTTCGTCGAAGAGATCGTACGCATGCTTATAGACCAGAAAGTGCTTATCAAAGAAGACGGGAGCTGGCGTATAGGCACGCAGAATGAGAGTATACTCAGCGAGTTAGCCAGTCCCGCTGCACCACCGGATGATACGCTGATAGATCTGCACTACGTTTTTCCTCTTCCTCGTGTGCCCGATACGATTCAAGGAGTGCTCGCGGCTCGCGTCGATTTGCTCAGCCCCATAGAAAAGCGTGTCCTGCAACATGCCTGTATTATAGGTCGTACCTTCTGGCTTTCGGCGCTTATGGAACTTGCCTCGGACCTTCCTGCCAATATCATCCTTGAAACGCTTGACCAGTTAGTACAGCGTGACTTTGTCGAAGTGGCTGAGAACCAGGCACGCAGCCCGGTCGAGAACGACCAGGTGTTTACTATTAAGCACATTTTGATCCGTGACGTGGTCTACAACAACATCCCGCGCATGCGCCGCTCCCAGGAACATGCGCAACTGGCCATCTGGCTGGAAGAAAAGACAAAAGGCCATGTCGAGGCTTTCGCCGAGCTGCTGGCCTATCACTATCAACAAGCTTTGTCAACGTGGTCGGCAGGTATTGTACCAGGCATGATTGCTAACCACGATTCACAAGGTCTGGTCGCCAGTGCTGCCCGCCTGACGAAGTCAGAGCTACGCAGCCGCGTAATCACCTATACTACGATGGCAGGCGATCAAGCTCTTCACAGCTATCTCACCATCCGTGCGATCCAGGCATACAGCGAAGCATTAGAGTTACTGATCGATAGTAACGCGGATTCGCGGTCCATCGCAGCAATGCATGAGAAGTTGGGAGGAGCTTATACCCAACGAGGGAACCTGGACGAGGCCTGGCAGGAGTATCGCCGGGCGCTCCAACTGGTGACGGTAGAACCGCAGGAAGAGAGCGATCACTTGCTCCACCTGTACAATCACTTATCAGAACTGGGGACACGCTGGCTCGGTTTTTTCAATACCAACCCCAGTTTACAGGATATACGTACATACATTGATGCAGGATTGAAGCTTTTAGAGGGAAAGCCGATCAGCGGCCAAAACGCAGAGTTTCTAACGTACCAGGCATTCTGGTATGTGCGTAATCAATTGGAATCTACCAATACGCAGGAGAGAGCGAGATTTGCTGATTTAGCCCTCCAGAGCGGCAATGAGGCGCTGCGTATTGCTGAAGAACTGAACGATACCGGTGCGATCTGGCTAACGCTTGACGCGCTGGCCTATGTCTACACCAAACAGCATAAGTACCAGGATGCCCACAAGATAGAACATTATCGCGAGAAATTTGCCGACAAGGTAAAGAGCCGCGTAGAACTCAATGATCTTTATTACTCACTGGGTTGGGCGCATGAAGCAGTGAACGACTATCCTACAGCCTTGAAGTGGTTCGGCTATTCGTGGCGAGTTGCCCAGAGTATGGAGAGTCCATCCATGCTGCTAAGTTGCTTGATTGGCCGTATGCTCGCCTGGCAGCGCTGGAATCGTTGGGATGAGGCACAGCAAGCAGCAAAGAGCATACTGCAAATGGTCGAACAATATCAGCTGAACGAACCATGGCAGCTTGAAGCTCTGGAGACGC
>CATPCK010000727.1 GCA_955652655.1 uncultured Ktedonobacteraceae bacterium
GTAGAAGCACTCTAAGTACTCGAAGATGGCTGATCGGGCCTCTTGCCTCGTCTGGAAGCGTATGCGATCAGTACACTCCTTGGTCAGGGTAGCAAAGAAGGACTCCATGGCCGCGTTATCGTCACAATTGGCGGTTCGACTCATGCTCACTTGGATCCCCAACTCAGCGAGCAAGGCCAGATAGCGGTCTGACGTAAACTCAGAGCCCCGATCGGAATGATGCAAGAGTCCCGCTTGTGGGTGCCGCTGTGCGACGGCCATGCGTAAAGCCAACTCCACGAGCTGCTCGTCTTCGGTGGCCGCCATGGCCCAACCGATCACCATCCGCGAGAACAAATCCAGGATCACCGCCAGGTACAGCCAACCTTCTGCGGTTTCGACGGCCTTGGTATCGCTCACCCACTTGCTGTTGGGCTCCTCTGCACTGAACTGCCGATTGAGATGATTGGGCGCGAAGCGAGCATGCGCATCGCTCTTGGTCGTCGGTTTACGAGAACGCTTCGGCTGCGCTGACAAGCCCAACTGTTGCATGAGCCGCACGACCCGCTTGCGCGAGCAAGGCAGTCCACGCGCTTTGAGTACCGCATGAATGCGCGGGCTGCCGTAGACCTGGCGGTGCTCCAGGAAAATCTCTTGGATCTCGGCGGAAAGACGGGCATCTTCTCGGCAATGGTGGCGAACCTTCCGGTTTTTCCAGGCATAATAGCCGCTCTCAGAGACCTCAAGCGCCTGGCAGAGCAAGGTGATCGAGTACTCGTGGCTGTGCTCTGCAATGAACTGAAACTTCACAGTTGGCCGCACGAAAAGATGCCGATAGCTTTTTTTAGGACATCGCGCTCCTGTCGCAGCAGATCATTTTCTCGCTTTAAGTGGCGAATTTCCTCTTCCTGTGGGGTTTGATGCCCACTGCCGGGAAATGCCTGCTCGCCTTGCTCGGAAAACAGCTTCCGCCAATGATGCAACGTACTGTCGGCAATACCTAAATCTCGTGCAATTTGCGCTAAGGGTTTCTTGCTCGTTTGTACCAGCTGCACTGCTTCCAGCTTGAACTCTTTCGTAAAGGTTCGTTGGGTCTTTTGCATGGTCTTTCCCTTCCTGTGTCGGGTCCACTCCTTCAAGTTTACCTTCCACATTTTTCTGGGTCAAGACCAGGTGTACACATCATTTACGAACCGGAGAAATATCCGCCAAAGAATGAAGTCCCGTGGGAAGTTATCCTTGAAACACTCCATCGAATCACTGAACAGTAATGCGAAGAATCAGAGGCCCACACTTCCAGAGAACTCCTCTGTTATTGCTTCACGACACCTCGCATCACCAGGATGATGAGCAGTGCTCCAAGACCATTGTTGATAAAGTGGAGAATCATACCGGGCCAGAGCGAGTTCGTGCGCCAGCGCAGGTAGGCAAGAGCCAGTCCAATGATGAAGAGTACCGCGAACGAGCCGGGATCAGCATGAGCGACGGCGAATAAGAGTGAACTGAGGACAATGGCCCAGCCCACTGGCATGGAGCGGAGGAGACCCGGAAAGAGAAAGCCTCGAAAAAAGATTTCTTCGCAGAATGGAGCGACAAAAACGGCAGCGAGCAGCGTCGCGTATGTGCTGATAGGTGCAATTTTGCTGCGTTGAAGGAGCACCTGGTCGTTGGTCTGCAGGTTTAGATGCAGCACAGTGATAACATATTGATAGAGATTATCTACGGCGAGAATAGCGAGCAGCAGGAGTACGATCATGGCCGCTGCTCTCCTCACATTAAACTTCCTGAACCCCAGCGCTTGCAGCGCGATGCGAAAATGAGGTGTAATTGAGTGATAGACGCGGTTGGCAATGTAGAGTGGAGCGATGAGAAACGCCCCTTCAATGATACAGGAAAATATGAAAACAAAGATGGAATTTACGAGGTCGGCCTGGAACGAGAGCGGAGTATTTGGAGTAGCTTTTCCTTGACCTAGCTGTGAGAGAACTGCGACCAGCGCCACCCAGGGGACGAGGGTTAGAATAAAGCCGAGAAATGTTTCCTGGATTGTCCATGGAACTGCATCTAACTTGTGTTCGACCAATGCATCCTCCGAATTTAGCATAATCTATTATAGCATAGAAGGGGCCAGTTTGTGTGTGAAATATGCACGCCGTGTTTCTCGGAAATATGTGTTATACTACCTGAAGTAGAAAGAATACCAGGCAAATATCTTAGGAAGGACGCTTGATTGGCAAGCACCATAGAGACAAATCCAGCTGAAAATTCTAATTGGCGCAGGCATAAAAATGCCTGTCCATTCTACCGTGAGCGTTGGTTCCCCGCGAATGATGTTATGAAAGGGGAACCGATGTACCAGGTTTTTTGTATGAAAAATACTCCTCCAGTCACCTCGGAGGAGCAAGATCGCTGTTTCCATAGTAAAACATGTTGTTGGCGTCTCGCAGAAAAAAAGAGAGCCACTGCTGAACAGCGGTCCTCCACGGAAACTCCCCTGCATACCTCTTAGCATGTTAAGGCTCCGGTCGCTGCTCCCGAAGGAGCTAAGCAAGAGAAGAGAGAACTGGTTTGCGCGCTATTGTTCGTAAACCCACTTTGAGGTAGGCAACGTATAGTCGAGTAATTCCTCAGGTTTGAAGAAGAGGTTGATCTCCTGCTTTGCGGTCTCCGGTCCGTCTGAACCGTGAATAATGTTGAAACCAATCTCCAGTGCGTAATCACCACGAATAGTACCTGGAAGAGCTTCGGAGGCGTTGGTCGCTCCCATCGTCGTGCGTACCACACTGATTGCCCTGGGGCCTTCCAGGACGCCAACAACGACAGGGCCAGATGTTATATGTTTCACCAGGCCGGCGTAGAAGGGTTTCCCCTTGTGGACACCATAGTGATTCTCGGCCAGTTCGGGGGTGATCTGTATCAGTTTAAGGCCGACAATCGTAAGGCCACGTTGTTCAAAACGCGCAAGAACGTTTCCGATGAGCCCTCGCTGCACACCTTCTGGTTTTACGATAATTAACGTTCGCTCCATGTAGCTCAATCCATCTCCTTGAATATTAGTAGCTGGCCACCAGTTGTGAAATTTGCCGGCAAGCTTTTTTCATCTCTATGCGGACACGACCAAAATTGCTTCCCTTATTGGTGGTGACCACGAGAATGAGGTCACCTACCTCTTCAAACTGAATTGTACCGTCTTTCGTTTCAATAATGACATGGTGCATCTCACCACTGCTCATTTGATCTATGAAATTGGTAATAGAGCCAAATGCCGCGGCCGACATGGCGCCAATTACTTCTTCGTCCTCGCTGTGAAGTGTTCCGGTGACGATCAGGCCATCCTTGCCAACAAGAATGGCTCCAGATACATCGTCAAGGTCGGTCAGCCGTTGTAAGATAGTTTCCAAAGTATGACTCCTTTAGCAGCGGCACTAGTTTTTTGCCTTTTTGGCCATCGTCAATGCCTTATTGTAAGCCTCCATGGCGTGCAAGTACTCTCCCTGCCGCATGTATGCATCTCCCAAAACGCGATATCCCGCTAAATATTTGGGGGCTATCTTTAGCAAGGCGCGCATATTGCTGATAACATCGCTTAGAAGTTCGGGGGCGTTGCGTATAATGATGCGATATTCTTGCATCGCCTCATCGTAGGACCCCGCGAGTTGGTATTGATAGCCTTTGATCAATCGCTCCTTGTTGCTTAATGTCCCGTCTGCTGCTTTGTTCGTCGGAGCGTATTCTCCTGAGCGGCTCCTGGATGATGCCTGGTACTGCTGTGCCGGTGGTCGCTGTTGCATTGGTTGCAATCGTACTACCGGACGCTTCATTGTCGTCTCTAGTTCGAAATCCAATGCCGTATTCGCCTGGGTATTGGCAACCGCAGCAGTAGGTGGCTGGATGTTGGGCGGAGTACTTGCTACTTGCTTGGGAACAGGAGCAGGCTTTGGCTGAACCGGTTCGGGCGAAAAATGGCTGACCTCCTGCGCTTCCGCACGAGAGGAGACAAGGCTCGACAGTTCATCCAGGTGAGAATATGACACAGGAGTTTGTTGTGGTGCGTTGATGGCAGCTGGTTCTACTCTCGCTTGAGCAATGGGCTCTGATGGAGCTGACCACATAAACTCAGCAGCAGAAGTATCTACTGGTGTCATCACCGGTTGAGGAGATTGCAGCGGTTCAACTTCATTTGCGTATTGTGTTTGGAAATTGCCAAAATCTGCCAGCGCGGATAATAGCGATGGTTCTTTAGCCAGGGCCGCGAGAGCTCCAGGCTCCAAAGGTCTAAAGCCTTGTAAGCGTAAATCATTTTCCAGCTCTTCCAGCGTCTTCAACATATTTTGCTCTGGTCTGGTCAGTTTTTGGGCTGCCTGTTCCAGCCAATTCTCAAGCGTAAATTTCTGTTCTGTTTCTGATGCAACGACTGGATTGTCTTCAGCAGTCGATGGCTGAGAATCAGGATTTGCTTCTGGTAGTGTCCAATCCATGGCTGCTTCCGGAACCGCTGCTGGTTCTGTAGGCACACGGGGCGCTGGTTCCGCTGTAGGAACAGGTGGTGCATCTGATTCGGTCTCTTGAGGGGTCGAGCTCTCAATTGGAGTTGCACCAAGAGACTTTAGCCACTCTGGCCCAAAGGAGAATGCTTCTTCTTCCAAAGACCCTGACGAGGGAGTACTGGTCTGACCACTTTCTTGCCATGTGGCCTGTATTTCAGGGACTGGTGCTGACTCTACTGGTTCTGCTGGCCGTGCCGGTTCTACAGCGTAGACGGGTTGAGCAGCGGATTGTTGGACTGCAGGAGCTTCTTGTTCCACTGCTGGCGTTGTCCGGGAAACTTGCTTGATAGGTCCACTTGCCTGGCGGCGGTCTCCTTTGGTAAGCATGTCAAGCCAGGCAGGTGGTTCGTGCCGATCGGAATCCGCTTCCTCTGATTCCCATGGGGATGAGGATAAAATCGGGTCGATATCGCTCGTTCCGCTCCAGGAGTCAGCGCTTGATTCTGGAAAAGCATCCATGTGGTACCACGCAGGCTGCTGATCGGATCGTACCTGGTCGTTGTTCTGAGTTGGATCATAACCCTCGATGGGTTCCGATAGTGTCTGCCAGGTTTCCAGCTCTGATTCCTGTTGTGTATCGGCATGTTGACCAAACGTGTTCCAGTTGTCCAAACCAGGAGTATCACTGCTTGCTTGGACGCCATCCTTTAGCTGAGCGGGGGTGCGGTCTTGCTGCACTAAGGTGCTCCAGGAGCTAATGTCTGACGCACTATTGCCGGCCAAGCTGCCATAAGGCGAAGCTTCATGTAAGGTCTGGTAATCTTGTTGAGGCTCAATAATGTTATCCAGGCTGCTCCATCGCACAAGGGGATCGGAGAAGGTGGAAGGGGTGCTCGCGCCTGCTGTGCCATTGGACTCTGGGGAAAGTTTCTCCAACTCGGTTGCTATCGTGGTTGATTTCTTCCCATTTGAGGTTTCCGGGACAACAGTCGGTGATTTTTTCAGCAGTTTCAGGAAAGGGTCTTTGGGCTGGCGAGCGATAAAATCACTAAAAAGCTCCTGGGCCATCACCTGATCAGGGTCTAACTCTTCAGCCTGGCGCATCAGTTCTTGTGCATGAAGCGCGTCCTGAGCGAACGTTACGTGTGCGAGGAGTAGGAGCGCTTTCAAACAATGAGGAACGTCGCGAAGAATCTCTTTCGCATGTTGCTCGACCTGGTCATAGAGGCCCTCACGCCAGTATGTCTCGATGAGACCGGTACGGGCATCGAGGCGATCAGGACTGGCTGAAAGGATAATGTCCCATTCCTGGATAGCTTGTGGCAGGAGGTCACCGCGCATATAGAGGCGTGCCAGGCCCGCGCGTGAGAATACGAATCCTTGTTGTCCCACTTTTTTGCTCAGTTGATTAAATATCTGGCGTATCTGGCTATTGCCCCGGCTGAGCTCATAGGCCTGTTGATAACAGTCTAACGCTGTATCATAGTCTGACTTACGCTCGCTGATCAATGCGCGGTTACAGTAGGCCATGACATTCTCTGGATCGTTTGTCAGGACCCAATCGAACGTTTGTAGAGCATCTTCCAGTTCCCCCTGCGCCAGGTAGAC
>CATPCK010000728.1 GCA_955652655.1 uncultured Ktedonobacteraceae bacterium
AGATTCATCCGGTACTTTTGGATGAAACCCTGCTTGCTATTCCCCAAATAGTCCTTTTTCTGTGCAGTTTAGTTTTTAATCGCCTTTGTTTGTGATAGACTCGTTTGTTAAGTAGTAATTTTGGCTGAAGAATACAGGTTTTCCCCAAAAATGGGGAAAGGAGTGAGTGTATTACAAGGGGGTAGGTATTTTGAATGGAAGGAGGAGCGGCACCAGAGAAGGATTGCGCGCCGCATTGTTGAATGTCAGAGAATAATGTTGGAGGTGACACGGCACAGACCGGGTCCTCCGATCAGCGACAGCGTTCCGATGATACTATCACCGTCGTATTTACCGCCGATAATCACCTGGGTTACACAACTTTTGGCCAGCAACCGCGTAAACGTGAAGAGCGCCAGCAACGGCTGCGCCGCGCCTTTCAACAAGCAACTGATTTCGCGGTTGGTCAGGGTGTTGATCTTTTTGTGCAAGCGGGTGATCTGTTCGATTCAACCACTCCCGATGAGCGGGATCGCAGCTTTGTTTCAGCCCGCCTGGCGCAACTGCGCCAGGCGGGTGTGCACGTCTTTGCCCTTGGCGGTGTCCATGATACACCGGCAAAGACGCATACGTTGCTGGGAGATGCCGCTCAAGCTCCCCAGGTCAGCTACGCACACTTAGGCGTCATGCATTATTTTCCCCCGGATCCCCCTGCACTGGAACCTGTCATGGTCAAGATTCGTGACGTGCTCGTTGGTATCTGCGGGCTTGGCGTATTGGCAGGGCAGGAAGGCAATCCCTCAACGCGCATCCGCGAACAGAGCGAAATTGAGCGTGCCGCCGTTCCCATCCTTCTTTTGCACGCACCCATCGAGGGTTTAGCCACCGGAAGATCTCTGCTGGATAGACGTGCTCAGGTCAGCCGCAGCAGTATCGAGGATCAATCATTATTCCGTTATATACTGGCTGGCTATCACCATAGTTACCAGCATTTACATATCGGTCAATGCGAGGTTATCGTAGCTGGAGCTACACAACACATCGACTTTAGTGACCCTGATCAGGAACCTGGTTTCGTCTTCCTGGGGCTTGCCGCCGACGGTATTCGCTGGTGTAAACATATCATGGTCGATTCACTGAAGCTGCAGCGACTGCTGTTACAGACCAGTGAACTCTGGCCGGATGACACAAGCACCACTGCCTCCATCACCGATAGTATTCTTGAGCGGCTACAGCCTTTGTGCAGTGAAGAGACGATGGTACAGTTGCGTCTCGAAGGCCAACTAACACGAGGCCAGTACCATCAATTGGATCTGAACCAGATACGACGCTATGGTGAAGAACATTGTTTTGCCCTCGCTATCGACGATAGCGGCCTGGAAATCTTACCTGAGCTGGAAGCCATTTCGGCAGAGAAGGGCGAGCGTTTCTTCCCTCGTGAGGAACTGATGGCCCTGGCAGATGAATGGATCGCTGCCGCACACGATGAACAGGAGAAAAAAGCTTTGCGCGCAACCAAAGAAGATCTCCTGGCGGCCATGGACGAGGTAAAAAGGCGGTAACTATGATTATACTCAAACATCTCACAGTTGAACATTTCAGGCTCTTGCGGGAGATCAACCTGCACTTCCCACAACGTGGCAGTATCCTCATCCAGGGCCCAAATGAAGCTGGCAAATCTACCCTTCTGGAAAGCATCTATTTTGCTCTCTACGGTACACCTATCGCCTCAGACCGTGGAAAGGGTTCTGTTGATGACCTGGTGCTCTATGGTTCGTCACAGGCGAGCGTTACCCTCACGCTCTCCGTTGGTGCCACGGAGTTGATTATCAACCGCGTCATCGAGCGAGGTAAGGGGCAGCAGGTCACGCTGCATGTGCGCAAGCCGGGGATGCCTGAAGAGGAGCCGATTACACGTCTTGGGACCGCCAATGAGCGGATCATCACCGAGCTGGGGCGCATGGATGGTGAAACCTTGCGCAACTCCTGCTTTATTGAACAGAAGGGCCTGAATCGCCTGGAAGATTTGCCGGGTAGTGAACGAGAAACGACATTGCGCAAGCTGCTGGGCCTGGAGAAGCTCTTGCGTTTGACCGAGCAGTTCAAGTTGACGCCAAATGATGAACGGATGCTGCAGGAGAGCACTGGACGGCTGAAAATGGCCGAGGTACAGGCTCGCATCCCTGAATTAAGTCAGAGACTGGGTGAACTTGAGGCGGCGCTCGATGCTGTGTCCATTTCCGAGGACCTGACGGAGATCACCCAGCAAGAGGCGGATATCGCGGAGCAAGAACTTTCTCTTGAACAACTACGCGCGAAACGGGCTGAGCTTAAGGCGCTCCAGAGCCGCATCCTGCAATTGAACAAGGCTGATGCAACCCTTGGTGAGATTATCGCCGCCTATGATGCGATTGCCGAAGCACAGCGTGAACTTCCTGAGCTTGAACGAGAGATAACGGAACTTGATCGACGTGAGCATGAAGAGCTTCCCGAGTTGGAGAAACGCGTCAAAGAACTTGTCGATCTGACTCGTTCATTTGGTACGTTAGAGCGCCTGTCGAATGACCTGCTGAGCGCAGTAAACACTATTAAGGGTCTGGAAAAGGAACTCAAAAACTACCAGGAGTGGCAAAAAGATAACAACGAACTGGATAGGCAGATCAGTAACCTGCGCCAGCAAATGGAAGTGGAGCGGCAGTCTCTCAACGAGTTAGAGGAGCAGCGGCGCGTCGGTCGTCCAAAGATAGAGGCTCGCCTGCGGCGCCTGCAAGGATTGAGAGAGCGCCTGGCGGCTCTTCACAAGGCCGAAGAAAAGTATACACACCGCGTCATGCAGCAAGGGCTGGTGGAAGAAAACAACGTGCAGCTGGCGAAGGTACGAAAAGATTTAGCAGAGGCGGAACAGGAAATGGGCCTGGTCGAGGCCGAGGCTCGCCAGGTTCAGCACGAGGTCGAAGCACTGGAGAAGCGCTGGCGGCAGATCGGTGTTGGTCGCCAACTTGAGGAATGGCAGCGCTTAAAAGGGCTATCAGAGGGGCTGGCGGAGGCGGAGCAACAAGTTATGGCTGCCCACCAGCACCAGGAGCAATTGACCAATGCAGCTTTGGAAGCTCGTCGTGCCGCCATTAGATGGTTATTCACCTCTATAGGAGGTGGCGCGCTTGGCGTAATCTTAGGGATCGTCGCGCTCTTTATGGCTTCCCAACAGGCTGTGCTGGCCTCAGTGCTGGCGCTGCTTGCGCTCGCGCTACTTGCGGGTGCTGGTTATAGTTTCTATAACTATAATAAGGCGCGCAACCAGGAACAGATTGCCAACGGGCATATGCAGGATGCTATTAACCAGGTTGGTATGATGGTCACGGCGCGCGAAGCTGCCATGCGCAAGAGCGGACAGCGCGATGCGCTAGCACAGGTCGAGCAGGAGATCCGCTCACTGGGTGGCAGCGTGCCGCGCTCGCGCGAAGAGGCCCAGCAACTCCTGAAGGAGATCCAGGATAAGGGCGAAAGTCTTGCCGATTTACAGCAGAGTTTGACAGAGAAACGGGATGCCGCCCAGGCAGCAGGTAACCAGGTCAATGTAAAGATGGAGGTGGTAACGGCATTGCGCAACGAGCGTCAGCGCCTGGAGGACCAGCGTAAAAACGAGGGCTGGGACGGCTATGACGCGAAATTGCGTTCAGATCGCATCGCTATTCAGGATCGGCAGAACGAAATAGCGTCGCGGGCGGGCCAGGAGGGCCTGTCTATTCCCAACTTCGATACCTCTGTTGCCCTGGCTGCATCCGCTGCTGAACCATCCACGACGACAGTAGACGACCTGGAAATGGCGGTCGGGGATGCTATCAAGGCTACTGAACGAGAGATTGTTTCCCTGGATAGCAAACTCGACCTCATCACCGATCTTAAAACAAAACTCAAGTGGCAGCAGGAATCGCTCGATATCTTGCTGGTGAGCAAGCATGCGCTTGAGAAGCGCGGTGAGCGTTACCAGGGTATGAATATTGTTGAACAGGTCGAACGCGCGCGTGAGCAGCAACTGACCTTGCGCAGCGCCCTGCAAAGTTTGCAGGATTCATTACGCCAGCGCGTCAAACCCCTGGGCGTCTCCTTCGGACAGACCGCTATCAGCAACGAGGAAGTAGCCGCGCGTAAACAACTGGAG
>CATPCK010000729.1 GCA_955652655.1 uncultured Ktedonobacteraceae bacterium
ATGAGGTAAAATATCGTTCAATTTACCTCATCAGTTCTCTTGCTGTATATGAACTTTTAAAATACTTTATAGAAGATACAGAAGTTATCTTAAATAATATTGCTGATTTTGTATAGAATATCTATTGTCATTTGTATGTTAATCCTTTATAATTTTGTTACACAATAGAAACTTGTAAAGCGTTTCGTTAACTTTTTTAATTCCATAATTACAAAGGAAGGATGAAATGGAGGTATGCCACGTCCCCCCAAGCATGTTCCTCCAGAAACTCTTGGAGGCCGCATTAGAGCTGCGCGCGAGAGTTTAAATCTCTCACTCAAGAAAGTCGCTGCTGAACGTTATAGTACTAGTTTGATTTCGCAGATCGAAAGAAATCGGGTTGAACCATCGCAGGAGAGTTTAGAATTTCTAGCAGAAAAATTACATTTGCCTTTAGCGGACCTCCAAATTCTGGCAAAGCAGCAGCGAGAGGCTGTTAGTGATTCTTGCCAGTATATGTTCAATGAAGAACAATTGAGCGTCGCATTAGAATTACTTGCAAGTAAGCGTCCGCAAGAAGCGCTAGACTCGTTAAGTACGGTAAGCATGGCCCAGATTCTATCGCCGCTGCGCTGGCGTTTAGCGGCTGTTCGTGGCCAATGTTACTTTCACCTACGGCAATTCCTCAATGCCCAGAACGACTTTCTTTATGCCGTCACCGAAGGGCCAGAGGTTTTACCTGCAGATCAACATCTTGTAGCCTTAGAATTGCACCTTCATCTGGCCGCCACGTTGCGCGAATTGAAACAACCCGATGCTGCATTTGAGCAATATACCATTGCCTTAAGTATGATGGATGCCACTACATCCCTTCACTACGTTGCTGAAGCGCATTGGGGTATGTCTCTTATCGCCTTCGAACGGGCTAAAAAGCCCTTTGATGCTGCGCATTGTGCCCGTTACAAAGAAACGCAGTTACAACTTGCGCTCAAGCATGCAGAAAACGCTTGTATCCTCTATCGTTCTATTCGAGAATCACTACGTGCAGCCCTGTTAACCTGCCAGATCGGACTCATCGAGCAGGAATCTGGGAAACGAGACCAAGCTCGCCAGCACCTTCAGGAGGTTCTCTCTACCTGGATGCCAGAGCTAGAAAAGAGAGCCCATGCACCTGAAATACAAAATGAGATGGAACAACGAGGCTTGCATGAAGTAGCGAATGTCGTCTCTGCCGCTGCCTGTTCCCTGGCTGGTATTGAACTCGAAACGGTGAACTACCCAGAAGCTTTGAAATATGTTCAACAGGCACAATATGCTGGCCACATGAGCTATGCTCTGAGAAAGGCCGAAGCAGCAATCATGCTTGGCCGTGTCCTCGAATCGATCAACGTCCTTGATCCAGCAGCAGAAAGAGCATTCCGTGATGCCATTACTCTCCTGGCTCCCACCGATCGCATTGCTGCACAGATACGAGCGCACGATGCTCTTGGGCGCCATTTGCTTAAAAAAGGTGATACAAAGGCAGGTGAAGTAGAGCTTGACATAGCTCGTTCATTCTCTGATGTAGCATCAACCTTTAGCAGTTCCTCTATCTCTGTAGAAGACGAAACAGATGAGATTACTTTGAAAGTGTAAACAACCTCACCCCACAATTCAGCTCCTTGTATGGTTGGGATGTAGCAGGTTCCTGTTCGCCTTGGCTTTATGCTCATGTGCTAGAACACAGTTCCTTGGTATGGTTGGGATGTGGCAGCCCGCGGGCTGCCACATCCCAACCATACATAAAATCATTGCGAACAGCGCAGCGATGAGGATTCAGAACAAAATGAACACAACGTTAGTTATGATATAATGATATATAAGCTATTCAAAAAATGATTGCCATGTTCCTTGAGAAGGAAAGTATCTATGACGAAATCCATTATCGGCCAGTATGAATACCTTCATCGTTCTGGAGTAGGACTTGATTACTTTACTTCTCGTATCGATCGCCTCATCCTTCAACCAGATGGGCGCTTTATCCTCATCATACAGGAGCGTAGCCGCGTCGCTAACGCAGCCCAGTCCTTCATCAATGGACAACAAATCGCAACAAATGCTCCAGAAGTACGCAGAGAAGGCACATACACAGCTCAAGGAAATGCTATCGCGTTCCGTTTTGATGATGGATCGATAGAAGATGGAAAGCTTGCCTGGAACGGCGAAGGAATGCAGTTTGGGCCCAATTTCTTTAACAAAGTTTCCGATTCTACCTTACTGCCGCCCGCCCACCGCATGAAGAAGGATATGGACGACATCGCCAAGGGCCTTAAAATCGCTGGAACCATTGGTGGCATGGCGATCAAAGCCGCAAAGACAATCCAGGATACGATCCAAACTACCCAGGAACCCGGAACAACCCAGAAGCAATATGCCCCTCCCACACCGGCAGGCCAAACAAATCAACCGGCTCCAGTTACCCCTTCAGAACAGCCGACCTCATCCTCTCCCCACACTGCTGCACCTCACCCACCGGTGCAAAGTACCGCAACGTCTCCGCAATCGAGGGAACAGGAAGCCATCTTCTGTGATCAATGTGGCGCACGTACTCGGCCGGGAAAAAGATTTTGTAATCATTGTGGTGCACAGTTACCATAGCTCGTTCACATCTTCACATCGTTGGCTGATCCCTGGTCAAGTACTCATAAGCTGCTATGATGCGCTTCATCTGCTGCTGATCCCCCCCACGATCTGGATGATAACGTTTCGCCAGTGTTCGATAGCGACGTTTAATTTGCTGTGGAGTGGCATTTGGTGGCAGGCCCAGCACATTCAAGGCCTGCTGGCGCTCCACAAAAGGGCGAGCGGGATTAGCGCGGTTTTCCCAGAGGGTTTTGAAACTCAAACGCAAAACATCCCATAAGAGTGCCGCAAAAGACTTTGGCGGTGGTTGTGCATTCATACCCAGGTTCCTAGCTTTCATAAAAGATGCTTTACGTTAGCGTATACTATACCGTATTTTTGGCAGAAGTGAAACTGTCAAAGACTCAACAAACGCATATTTAGCTGAAACGAGTAGGGCTCATCAATCGTGAATCAATGCAGAATAATGAGATTACTATGACGCTCTTTGGGTGTTGATTTATCAAGAATTGAAAGGTTGTGGGTGATAGTATAATGAAAAATGCAACAAAGCCTTCTCAGAGTGATGGCCAGGAAGGTATCTCAGAAGTTGTCAAGACCGTCGAAAAGGAAATTTCTCCCATCCGGGCCTTCTGGACTAAATTCACCAATGACTGGTCTTTTAACCTGGCCGCCATGCTGGCATATAATTTGCTTCTGGCTATGTTTCCAATTATAGTTGCTATCGTATCCATCCTTGGCTTGTTTCTCGGTACACTGAACCCGAATGCGCAGACCCAACTCATTCAACAAATTGCCAATGTCTTCCCGTCATCAATTTCATCGCAGGAAGCTTTAAAACCTGCTCTTAATCAGCTTGCCCATGAATCTGGCATTTTGGGCTTTATTGCTATTATCTCTGCTATATTTGGTGGATCGCGCCTCTTCATCAACTTAGAGGGGTGTTTCGGCATCATCTATCATATCCGCCAGAGGACCATTATCAAGCAAAACTTAATGGCGATCGGGATGCTTCTCGTCTTCATCGTCCTCGTGCCAGTTATGACAATTGCAGCATCAGGACCTGCGCTTGTTCTCTCTATCCTGCATAATACACCGCTGGCACAGGTTCCCGGCGTCAATATCCTTTTTAGCCTGGGCGGCATAATTGGCAGCTTGATAGCCTCGTGGATACTGTTTCAGGTTATCTATATGGTTGTACCCAACCAACACATCAGCTTCCGCAATAGTGTGTTAGGAGCAATTATTGCAGCAGTGGGACTTACAATCTATTTACCGCTCTTCCCATTGTACGCCGCGTACTTCCTCAAAGGATTTGCTGGACCAACCGGCCTTTTCGTCATTTTACTGGTTTTCCTCTATTACTTTGCCCTCATTATACTTATTGGCGCTGAAGTCAATGCCTTCTTTGCTGAAAAGGTCCAGGCAACGCCTGTTGACCTGGTGTCCATGGTCCACATCACCACGAGTCATCTACCAAAGAAGCAGGAGGATAAAGAGAAACAGGCAGCAGCTTCTCATAAAGATGCTCCCAGCGGCGATGTGGCAGAAAAAACCGGCATAGAAAATGCATCAAGTAACGGGAAACACGGTACGGCTGGTATGACTACAACAGCGGCCACAGAGCCTTCCTCGGCTAATGTCACAACAGGGCAGTCATCAACCGGGGCTTCTGCTCAAAGCAAAGACAAGCACGACAAGCATCATAAAGAAAAAGAACACACAACGCCAACTTCAACGAAAACCGCTGTTGTAGCCGAGGCGGTAGCAGGTACTGGCCTGGCATTCCTCGTGGAATGGCTCAGACTACGCCGCAAAAGGACTCGATAGACGTTGGAGTAATTTGCAGTCGCTCAACAACTTGCGCTGCCAAACCCGGAGGAAAAACTCTTTCCTCCTATTTTCCTCATTCCTGAAAGAATGTCAAGTCAAATACCCTATTTTGCTTGACGCCCTCTATACCCATCTGTTACACTTTGACATAATTACATATCCCTTACGCACAAGCATTGGCATTTCTGTGGTAAGTTACAGTAATTACGCATATTTTACGGTGCATCTCTTGCATCAATGGTATAAATTCTTGACGAGGAAGAGAGCATGTTAGGTGAGCGTCCCTCCTTCACCAATGACCAGGAGCATCAACGGCTAGTAACTGCGCTGCGTGAAAGCGAGATTTTGCGTGAATTAGCAGAGCTTTTAGCTTCCTCACTCGATCTCAAAAATATTTTGCAAGCCCTGACCAAACGTACTTCTGAGGTCTGTGAAGTAGAACGCTGCTCTGTCTGGCTATTCGATGATACCCGCAATGTTTTTCTCCCTGCTGCCTATTACCTTTCCACGCAACACGTTGATCGCGAAAAAGTTACTGCCGCTGATCATATCTGGTATCATGGTTCTGTCTTCTTCGATGACCCCCACCTTTCCCACCTTCTCCAGGAAAAGGGACTGCTCGTTGTTAACGATCTACTGAATAATCCCAAAGCACGGAAAGTCGCGGAAACATTTCTTGTGCGCTCTATATTACTCATTGCGCTTAAGCGCGAAGATCGTATCCTGGGTATGATGTCACTTGATGACCCGGCTCAAATACGCGACTTCTCCCAGGAGCAGCAACAGCTTGCTCGCGCTATTGGGCAACAGGCAGCACTTGCTATAGACAATGCCCACCTCTACCAGCAGGCACAGGCCGAGCGTACACGGGCTGAGCGGTTAATCGAACGTGCTCGCGCAATTTATCAAGTAGCTCTAACCGTCAATTCAGGGGAAGACCTTTCAGCTGTACTCAAAATCGCTACGCAACACCTGGTCCGTGGGCTCAACGCGGATAGCGGTGAGATCGTACTCTTAAATTTTGAGACGTTACACCTGGCTGACAATACAGGGCCGCAACATGCACAATCCAATGTATCACTTATTACAACCATTATACTGAAAGACCTACCTAACTGCCAACAGGCGGCTAACACTGGTTCACCTCTCTTTTTGACCACCCATCAGATGACGGAATCCGAACGGTCGTTTTTTCAAAAGCTCGGCTTTGTTAATGTGATGGTCGTTCCGCTTTTGGCCGGCGGTGATCATTCAATAACCTCAACACAGGGTACCCAGCTGGCACCTTCTAGTTCTCAGTGCATTGGCTTTGCTTTTGTCAACTATCGAGACTTCACCTATCACCCCACTAAAGGTCAGTTTGCCTTTGCTCAGGATA
Organism: uncultured Ktedonobacteraceae bacterium; assembly: GCA_955652655.1. Lineage (GTDB taxonomy): Bacteria > Chloroflexota > Ktedonobacteria > Ktedonobacterales > Ktedonobacteraceae > UBA11361. The sequence goes on from CATPCK010000729.1 coordinate 5,813, forward strand.
TCGCAGCCCAGTGTGCGCTAGCTGTGAAAAAAGATCAACTCCTGGCAGATGTCAGCAATGCTGCTAAATTGGCAACCGAACGAGCGAATACGCTCGAAGCCGTTTTCCAGGCCATGAACGAAGGAATAACCGTTGTCAACCAGGATGGAGAGGTACTTGTACGCAACAATGCTGCCTCGCGCTTTCTCGGAGTTCCAGTAAACTCTATCGATCGATTACAATCGTTTCTCAATCGTTACCCGACCCGCTCGATGCATGGGCAACTGCTTTCGTATGATGAATTTCCGCTTGTGCGCGCACTCAAAGGTGAACGCATCCGTGGAGAACGATTCGTGACCGTTCGGAGTGATGGCGTCGAGCGAGTGATAGAGGTAAATGTCACTCCTATGTTGGATGAGGCGCAAAAACAGGTAGGGCTCGTCAGCGCCTTTCGCGATGTTACACAGCAAACACGTGCTGAGCAGCGCGTTCGTTTGGCACTCGAAACAATGCTCAATGTAGCG
>CATPCK010000730.1 GCA_955652655.1 uncultured Ktedonobacteraceae bacterium
ATGTCCGATCATGGGTGTGTCCTGAGTGTGGCGTGGCCCATGATCGTGATATCAATGCCGCACACAACATTTTGGCCGCGGGACTCGCGGTTGCTGCCTGTGGAGAGGCCGTAAGACCTGCTGCGGTGAAAACCAAAGCAGGCAAGCCTCAGCGAAGCAGGAAAGCCTCTCAGCGATGAGAGGAAGCCCCGGGCGAAAGCCTGCGGGAGATGTCACCTAAACACCGCTGAGATCAGTAAAGCAGGCGCATTATTAGCCGACTCCGCTCGCACAGCCATCATCGTTGCCCTCTGCGAAGAGACTGCCCTTCCTGCCGGAGAACTGGCGGAGCGCGCCGATATCAGTGCTTACAGCCGGCATCCATCCACCTCACTAGAAGGAGGTATGTAAATGACGGCGTTTGTGTCACTGTTCCGCGGCATCAATGTGGGTGGTCATCAGAAGATACGCATGGATGAACTCAAAGACCTGCATGAATCTCTGGGATTAAAGGATGTCGTCACCTATATTCAGAGCGGGAACGTTGTATTTACAAGTGATGACGCAGACCTGGCTCAACTCCCGGCGCAAATTGAGGATGGCTTTGCAAAAAAATTCGGCTTTCGCGTGAAAGTTATGGTTCGAACTTCAGCCGAGTTAAGCGATATTATTGCGAACAATCCATTTCAGAACCAACACACGAAAGAGTCAAAGTGGGTTGTCGTGATGTTTCTGGCGACTCGCCCAGAGAGGACAGCATTTGAAGATCTCCAGAAGACGTATGCTGGCCCTGAAGAACTCTGCTTAATCGGCCAGGAATTGTATATCTATTATGCGAATGGCATAGGACGCTCAAAATTGACCGGTACCTTGATTGAGAAAAAGCTGAAAACCATTGGGACAGGAAGAAATTGGAATACCATTCTCCAATTGCAGAAACTGATCCAGCGCTAGTGGACTGTCAACGTTCCTTTGCAGGAGACATGTAGTGGCGGCCCTTGCGGTCGCCTCCCACCCGAACGGTTCACTCATTATCATCGCCTCGTTATTTGCGCCCACGGCTGTAAAGAAGTTTTTACGGGTTCGCCCGTGGTTAGTGCCTGATCGATCATGATGTTCAGGTAGTGATCCTGTGCTGCCTCCGCCAATCCATAGAACTCCGGGCCACCCTCAACAAAGCGTGCCATATGCTCCAGGCAGGAAGCAATGGCAATTTCATCATCACTGAGTCGACCAGGAACAAAGGGGTTCCGATAGATCCATTCGCTGCCTGCCAGAATCCCTTTAAGGTAGTAGCCCTCCAGGTTGCCGCTCTCTCCAGCATTTTGTCGCTGTAGCTCAAGGGAAATCGGCGTTTGGAAGTCTTCAAGGTAATGAACCTGCGTGTTGTTGATCTCGCCGTGTTCTCCGCGTATAAGCATGCGCGGCGCGCGCACCCAGGAGCGATATTGATCATAGGTAAAGTCGTAGACGCCCAGCTTGCCACCAAAGTCCAGGTAGGCGATGACCTGCTTTGAAGCCTCGACTTTCTCCTGTTCAGGGAGATGAAAATCACGGTCTGGCCCGGCTACCAGGGGAGAATTGAAGCTCTTCGCGCTAATCGTTGCGCTATCAAACGTGATACCCAGGAACTTGCGCATCAGGCTCACACCGTGATAGCCATGTGCTACTGAAATTTGTGCCTGAGTGATTGTTCCTAGCTTTCCCGAACTCGTTATGGCTAGACGTGCAGCGTGAAGCGGCTGGAACTGGTACTGTTCTGCAACCTGGATCTTTGCTCCTGCCTTGATCAACGGCTGTAATGATATGAGCCCTTCGAGGTCTGGTGCCGGTGGCGTTTCCGCTAACACTGGAACGGTGCGCGACGCCAATTCTTTGAGGAGCACAGGTGTTGCGGGCCAGGACACAGCGACCACCACAAATTGTAGATCAGGTACGCGCAACAATTCGTCAAGCGTGCCATATGCTGGCACTCCCCAGCGAGTTTCCAGCGCCTGTCTCTTCTCGGCGTTGCGTGCCAGGAGGCCGCCAACCTGGAAACGTTCCGGCAATTCCCTTGCGATCTGCAAGAAAAATGTGATACGCCATCCACCGCCAATGATGCCAAATTTGATTGGCTTTGTCATATTTGCTCCTCACTCAAGACCTACCAGCTCTGCAAGGCCGACCGATTTCATACACCCTCACGAGACATGCTACTTGACGACTGCGAGGAAGCTACCCTATCTATTAGATAGCACGCTACATGCTTGATAGAGGTTTCTGAGGCAGTATGCTCTCCTCTTGACATCTCGGCATTTCATGCACTACAGAACCGTCAGATATTTCGGAGCCTCTCTTTACGGCGTCAGCCGTGTCAGGTCGCGTGGGAACAGCGTTGTCAACCTGACATTATTCATACCCGTCAGTTGCATAAGCAAGCGTTCCAGCCCGATAGCGAAACCGCCATGCGGCGGCATCCCGTATTTGAACGCCTCCAGGTACGCCTCAAATGGCTCGATAGGCAGGAGTGCCCTCTCCAACGCCGCCATATAGTCGCTGTAGAGGTGCAGCCGTTGCCCGCCCGTCACCAGCTCCGTACCCCTGAAAAGCAGGTCAAACGAGTTTGAGTATTCAGGATGTTCCGCGTCCGGATGCGTATAAAATGGCCGCTTGCGCATAGGATACCC
>CATPCK010000731.1 GCA_955652655.1 uncultured Ktedonobacteraceae bacterium
ACTCAAATATCCCGCTCAAGCCAGAATGGCGGCTGGTAAAGAATGGACGGCGCGTAGAGGGACATTGCGCAATTGATTTTGGTGCAGATGAGTACACCCGTGGGCGTCCCCATCCTATGATTGACCCAGGTCTGCGTTTGAGGCGTCTCCAAGAAGAGGCGAGCAATCCGAAGGTAGGCGTCATTTTGCTCGATATCGTACTAGGCTATTGCTCGCATCCCGACCCTGCCTCGGTATATGGCCCGGCTATTCTTGCTGCGCGTAAACAGGCAAATCGCAAGGGCAGGTCGCTCACCTTCGTTATTTCGCTCTGCGGCACAGAAGGTGATCCGCAAAGGCTTTCTGTACAGACGAGGCTGCTGCGCGAAGCAGGGGCAGAGGTTTTTACTAGTAATGCCGACGCGGCCTTGCGCTGTATCGAGATTTTGAGGTGATACTGTGAATACTATTGCAAACACGAACAGAGGTCTCTCCGTGGTCAATGTTGGTGCCGATCTCTTCGCGGATGCCATTGAAGCCCAGGGAATCGCTGTCACTCGCGTGGCGTGGCGGCCACCTGCCGGTGACCAGCTAGCTTTAGTGACTCTGCTGGCTGATCAGAAGGTAGAGGAAGCCAACAAGATCGCTGTTGAACGCATGCTATCCGCACACCCCGTTATCGTTGATGTACGACCAGCACACGAGGTCATACCTGCTTTACAGAAACACAAATTGCTGCATGCAGGTCCTCCCATTGGCTGGGAACGCATGTGTGGCCCAATGCGTGGAGCGGTAATCGGAGCATGTATATATGAGGGTTGGGCCAGGGATGAGTCAGAAGCTGTAGCACTGGCCGAGTCAGGAGCGCTCAACTTTGAGCCATGTCATCACTATAACGCGGTTGGACCTATGGCAGGTATTACCTCGCCATCGATGCCTGTATTCGTTGTTGAGGATAAGACACATGGCAATCGAACGTACTCGACGTTGAACGAGGGGCTGGGGAAGGTACTACGCTTTGGAGCTTTTGGCCCTGAAGTTATAGAGCGGTTGCGCTGGATGCAAGAGGTCCCTGGCCCAGCGCTTGGCCGCGCTATAAGAGCGCTCGGCGGGATTGACGTGCGGGCGATCATATCCCAGGCTTTGCAGATGGGCGATGAATGCCACAATCGTAATAAGGCCGCTACGTCACTCTTTGTGCGCCAGGTCGGTGCCGCGCTGGTAGAGACCGGCAGCTCCAGGGAGGAGACTGCTTCTGTTTTGCGGTTCATCGCGGGAAATGATCATTTTCATCTCAATCCCTCGATGGCGGCGGCCAAAGCGATTACCCTGGCAGGGGCTCATGTGCCTCGCAGCAGCGTTGTTGTGACAATGGCACGCAATGGGGTTGATTTCGGCATTCGGGTCAGCGGGCTGGGAGATCGATGGTTTATTGGGCCTGCACAGTATATCCAGGGACTGTACTTCGCTGGCTTTGGGCCAGAAGATGCCAATGCTGATATTGGCGATAGCGCTATCACTGAGACAAGCGGGGTGGGTGCTTTTGCGATGGCAGGCGCTCCGGCTATTGTGCAATTTATCGGAGGTTCTCCGTCCGATGCTCTGCGCTATACGCGCGAGATGTATGATATCACGGTGGCCAGCAATCCATTATTTGGCATACCTTCACTTGATTTCCAGGGTGTACCCACAGGTATCGATATCCGGCAGGTATGCCGGCTGAATATGCTGCCTGTGATCAATACAGGTATCGCTCACCGGCTCCCTGGCGTGGGCCAGGTAGGCGCAGGCGTGGTCTATCCGCCCATGGAATGCTTTGAAAAGGCGCTGGCGGCGCTTAAGGAAGATACTTACCATGAGTGAACAGGATGCAGTTATTAATGCGCCGCTGCCGCGCACTCGCCAGAGTCTTGCCAATGACCTGCGTGTACTGGGTGTCGAGGCTGGCATGACTTTGATTATGCACTCCTCGCTCAAATCACTGGGCTGGGTATGCGGTGGTCCTGTAGCGGTGCTACAAGCTTTGATGGATGTAGTCACGCCATCGGGAACGATTATTGTACCCACGCAGACAAGTGATTACTCTGATCCCGCACAATGGCAGCATCCCCCTGTACCTGAGAATTGGTGGCAAATCATTTATGATACGATGCCAGCTTTTGATGCGCGAATAACACCAACACGTTATATGGGATTCATTGCCGAGACGTTTCGCACCTGGCCAGGTGTACTGCGCAGTAATCACCCAACGGACTCTTTCGCCGCCTGGGGACGTCATGCTGAACATATCATTACAGGACATACACTGGATTACGGGTTAGGAGAAGGCTCTCCGCTCGCCCGTATCTATGACCTGGATGGATGGGTGTTGCTGTTAGGAGTCGGATTCGGTAGTAATACGTCTATGCATTTAGCGGAGTACCGAGCTCCCGGTTCCAAACAGACTATGCAGGGGGCGCCTGTACTTGAAGACGGCCAGAGGGTGTGGAAGAAGTACCGGGATATCGAGATCGACTCCGACATTTTCCCCGAGATTGGGGCTGACTTTGAGCGGACTGGCCAGGTACACGTGGCAAAGGTTGGCTCTGCTGAAACGCGGCTTTTCCGGCAGAGGCTAGTGGTAGATTTTACGCAAGAATGGTTGACAACCAGGCGGTCAGCAAGGCCAATTTAGGTATTGTCTCTGCATCTTCTCCTTCATTCAAAGCGTGTATTACCTAATGGATAACACTTGAGAAAGGAGACAACGATGCCAGAGGAACATAAAAAACAGGCAAATGTAGGTGTATCGGTTCTCGTCATGAACGGTGACCGGGTACTCCTGGAGAAGCGGCAGCACACGCATGGTGCTGGTACATGGGGACCGCCCAGCGGACACATAGATTTTGGGGAAGCCCCTGAAGAGACAGCAGTACGCGAGACAAAGGAAGAGACGGGTGTAAGCATCAGCGATGTGAAGTTCCGCGTGATTACGAATGATGTTTTTGAGGCGGAACAGAAGCACTACATTACGGTCTGGTTCGATGCCAAGTACGTTTCGGGTGAGGCAAAGGCCAGGGCTCCGGAAGAGGAGTCAGAGGTGGGCTGGTTTACCTGGGATTCCTTGCCACAGCCACTCTTCCTGCCCCTTCAACACCTGCTTGAAGGCAAAACTTACCCGTCGCAGACCACTATGGATAAGATCGGGTCGGCGATAGAGACTTCGGGAGTTCTCCCTCAGGCGGAAGCGTTACAGTAGAAGATCGCTAAATAAGGCCAGGGCGGGGCAAGGCCAGCTTTCACAGGGTAGGTATGTGGTAATGTCGCCTCGAAAGCGGATTCGTACCCGTAGGGGCGGGGGTGGCGGATGTGGTGGGGACCTTTATGGTCGCCCGCGCTGCCTTTGGGTTCCCTCGTGCAGGATCGACCTTTCGCTCCTCCCCAGCGCGGGCGACCACAAGGGTCCCCACCCTTCTCCACACCACTCCCGCCCCTACGGTTCATCCGTTCCTTTCTTGCTTCTCCCGCCCATGTTCCCTTCACTTGACGCTTATTGGGCGGGGGCAAGCCCCGCCCCTACATTAATTACACTTCTCCGTAGACTACTTTCCCGCCGAGGATGGTGGCCTGGACGGCATTTTCAGCTATCTGTTCCTGGGGCGTTTCCAGGATATTCTCGCGTAGCACTACGGCATCTCCTAATTTGCCAACGGCCAGTGAACCTTTCCTCTGTTCTTCACCTCCCGCGTAGGCTGCGCCAAGGGTGTAGCTCCATAGGGCATCGGCTATGGGAAGGG
>CATPCK010000732.1 GCA_955652655.1 uncultured Ktedonobacteraceae bacterium
CCTCCATAGCTCTTACACGTACGCGCAATGTGTTCGTATGCACTTCATGACTTTCAGGTACCTCATAACCTGAAATGCCTCTTCAAAAGCTGATATAGAGGAAATTCTTATAAAACCTCTTCTGTTTTTTCTTTTTTTACGAATTTCTATAGGTTTCCCGTTGCCACTCTGTGAAAGTCACGTTATTATATTAAGGCAACCTCTTACATAGAACATCTGCAAGTGTGTATGCAATACATAATGAAGGGTCAATCATGAAACAATATACATCGTCCTCTCCTGTGCTGCCTGGTACAGGATTAGCACGTTTTCTCGCTGCCAGCCATCACCAGCAACCCGATGCCACTCCGGTCTGGTTTATGCGGCAGGCCGGTCGCTGCCTCGCTGAATACCGCGAACTACGCAAACGTTACGATATTTTAACGATGGCAAAAACACCTGAACTTTGTGCCCAGGTGACGCTCATGCCGGTTGAACGCTTCGGTGTCGATGGTGCTGTCCTCTACGCCGACATCATGCTCCCCCTGGAGGGAATGGGTATCTCTTTCGAAATTCAACCCGACCTCGGTCCTGTCATTCATAATCCTGTGCGTAGTGTGCAGGATGTCAATGCCCTGCGCATCATCGATGCCGAGGAGTCTACGCCCTATGTGATGGAGGCAATCCGGCTGGTGCGGCGCGCATTGGGGGGTAAACAGGCTGTGATTGGTTTTTCTGGCGCTCCCTATACGCTAGCGTGCTACATGATCGAGGGCCGGCCCTCGCGTGACTACGGTACTGCCAAGTCATTAATGTATGGCCAGCCAGAGGTATGGCACAGCCTCATGAACAAACTTACAGAGGTCGTATCTGGCTACCTGGTAGCGCAAATCAACGCGGGAGTTGACGTTGTGCAGCTATTCGATAGCTGGGTGGGATCGCTCGGCCCCAGCGCCTACAAGCAGTTCGTGCAACCCTACAGCCGGCGCATTTTTGAGGCTGTGAAACAAACGGGAACACCCTCTATCCACTTCGGCACAGGCACCTCCAGCATTTTAGAGTTGATGGCCGAGGCTGGCGGCGATATCATGAGCGTGGATTGGCGCGTTGAACTCGACGACGCGTGGGCGCGTATCGGTTATGATCGTGGCATCCAGGGCAACCTCGATCCCACGCTGCTGTTGACCTCCTGGGAGACCATTGAGGCAGGAATGCAAGATATCCTGCGGCGCGCCAATAATCGTCCCGGCCACATCTTCAACCTCGGGCACGGGGTACTCGCCCCCACTGACCCCGACATGCTTCGCCGCCTGGTCGATGCCGTTCACGAATCGACCGCACGTTACCTTAAATAAGGAATACATTATGACAACAAAACCACAGGTAGGTGTAATACTGATGACCTATGGCTCGCCGGCCACGCTCGACGCTATTCCAGCATATATCAAACGGGTCTATGGTGGACGAGAGGCCAGCACTGAGGTTATCGCGGAATTCCGGCGGCGCTACGCGTTGATCGGTGGCTCGCCGCTGATCCGGATCACACGCGAGCAGGCCACGGCTCTCGCGGAGGAGTTGAATGCTCAACATGCTCAGGGGCCAGCCTTTCACGTCGTAGCGGGTATGCGTTTCTCCCCGCCGTTCATCGCGGATGCAGCAGCGGATGCAGCAGCTGGAAGTGACGAACTGGTTGGGGTGATCATGTCGCCGCAATACTCCCCGATTATTATGAGCGGCTACATCAACACACTTGAGGAAGCGGTAGCGAATCTCCACCGGGATGACCTTGAACTGAAGATTGCTAGAGATTGGCACCTTCAACCCTTCTTTTTGCAGGCTATAGCAGAGCGCGTGCGACAGGCGCTTGACCGTTTTCCACCTGCTGTACGCGACCGTGTGCCCGTGCTTTTGACGGCGCACAGTATGCCCAGACGAGTCATAGAGAGGGAGCCGAACTATATTAACCACCTGAAAGAAACGGCCGCGGCGGTCGCCGAACTGGTGGGCCTCCCGCGCGCGCGGTGGATGTTCTGCTATCAGAGCGCGGGTCATACGCCGGAGGAATGGCTCAAGCCGGATTTCGCCGATGTGATGCCGGAACTACGAGCGGCAGGCCACACCGATGTCCTGATCGCACCGGTACAGTTCCTGGCGGATCACCTGGAGATTTTGTACGATATCGAAATCGGCGCGCGCGAGCAAGCGGAGCAGCACGGCATCCACTTCGCGCGCATAGAATCGCTGAATACTTCTCCCCTCTTCATCAAGGCGCTGGCAGAAGTTGTAAAAGAAACGATGGCTTCACCGGTGCACGCGGCATAATAAAGAAGGGCGAGCTATGCTTTGCACACCCCTGCAAATACGCGAACGTCTGGCAAAAATGCCTTTGCAGGGGCGAAGCATGACTCGCCCTGAATAATGTCTTTTGGGGATTTTTTCTCCTGACCTATTATACACTAATTTGCCACATTTTTACAAGGCATCAGAAACTTTTAATACAGATTAATAGCCCGGCAGTTTTCCACCCATCGTTTGCGCTGCACCCTGCCGTGCGCTATAATATGAACACAACGTCAACAAGACTGATTGCTACTGGCACAAGAGTGTGTCTACTTATCATCTTTCCTAATAGGACGTTGATTCTAGAGATGCGAGCACATTTGATGATGCTGGTATATTCACCACTCAAACGCACTCATTCCCTTCAGGGTTAGCGAAACGAGCTTTTTCGCCCATTTTTGTTGTCGTGATAGCCATCGTCTTGTGGCTATCCAAAAAGGCGAGAGCAAGAGCTACGAGGCCGCTGTATTTACGATCCCTGATCCGACTTTGCCTCATGCCCACCTCCCGCTTCCAGAATTGAGGACATTATGTATAAAGGTCAATCCGGGATGTGGTCCTGGCTGCTGCATCGCATTACAGGACTGGCTATTCTCTTGTTTCTCTTTATCCATATCGTGGATGTATCTTTGCTGGGCTTCGGACCCGCCGCCTACAATGAAGGTATTTTACTCTTCGATAGCATCATCGTCCGTTTCCTGTCCCTGGCTTTGATCGGCGCTGTGCTCCTGCATGCCTTTAATGGCGTACGTATCATGGTCATCGACTTCTGGCGCAGAGGCGTACGCTACCAGCTTCTGATGTTCGTTATCGTCCTGGTACTCACCGTCGTCGGCTTTGTTCCCATCGCATATTTTATTCTTGAGCCGGTGCTGCCATTTTTGCACCCGAACGCGACGACAATCACGAAGTAATAGTAGGAGAACACAAATGCGTATTTCGTCTGGATATGGAGCGAAACCAGCTGGCGGCGGATTTGAGACCTTTTCATGGTATTTCTTCCGCATCTCTGGTGTGCTGCTGATTTTCCTTGTTATCATTCACCTCCTCATCATGCATGTGACCACCGATGTCGCCTGTACGACGTACCAGTTTGTGGCAATGCGCTACGATAATCCACTCTGGAGACTCTACGACTGGCTGCTATTGACGCTCGCGTTGCTGCACGGCATGAACGGCCTGCGCGTGGTCATCGATGACTACGTTCATGAACGCGGCGCGCGGCTGACCTTGATGTCGGTGGCTGGAACATTGACGTTGATCTTCTTTATGTTAGGCACGATTACGCTGATCACTTTCCAGCACACAGGAAATCTCGGCGTATCCTGCCTTCACCACTAGGAGCGAGGATACACAATGTACTACAAATTTGACGTGGTCATCGTCGGTTCCGGCGGGGCAGGTTTGATGGCCACCATGCAACTACCGAATACCAGTGTAGCTGTGCTCAGTAAAGTCTACCCTACGCGTTCACACACCGGCGCTGCCCAGGGAGGCGTCGCGGCCGCGCTGGGCAACGTGGAAGAAGACCACTGGAAGTGGCACATGTACGATACCGTCAAAGGCGGCGACTACCTGGTAGATCAGCCCGCGGCTGAGATCCTGGCACGTGAAGCGATCGATGCCGTCTATGAACTGGAACATCGCGGCCTGCCATTCAACCGCACAGTCGATGGGCGCATTGACCAGCGCCGCTTCGGCGGCCATACGCGCAACTTTGGCGAGGGACCTGTACGCCGTTCCTGCTACGCAGCCGACCGCACCGGGCACATGATCCTGCAAACGATGTACCAGAGCGCGGTGAAGAACCAGGTGCGCTTCTTTAACGAATACCTCGCGCTCGACCTGCTGATCAATGATGGGCAGGCCTGCGGCGTCGTAGCTATGGAGATACGCACCGGGGAAATTCATACTTTCCACGCCAAGGCGGTGCTCTTCGCGACGGGCGGCTACGGGCGCGCCTGGCGTGTCACCAGTAACGCCTTTGCCTGCACTGGCGACGGCATGGCCATCGCGTATCGCCGCGGTATTCCTTTGGAGGATATGGAGATGTACCAGTTCCACCCCACTGGCATCTACAAAGTCGGCGTGCTGCTCAGCGAGGCGGCTCGCGGTGAGGGTGGCAAGCTCCTCAACGGCAAGGGCGAATACTTTATGGAGCGCTATATGCCCACGCTCAAAGACCTGGCGCCGCGCGACATTGTTTCGCGC
>CATPCK010000733.1 GCA_955652655.1 uncultured Ktedonobacteraceae bacterium
CTATCCCGATGTCAGTTGATAACGCTTCAGCCCTTTCCTTTCGTCTAATTCAAATAATGCACCATGTAATACTCCTTCGCCGTACGCGCTTCCCGGATTGATGCACACGGTCTTCCCGATCTTGACCGTACCACGTGACTCGTGAATATGGCCGTGCAGTGCAATGAGGGGTTGATATCGTTCGATCACACTGCGCACCGCTTGTGAACCAGCCGGTCCCATGAGTATAGCGCCGCCCTGGATAACGGGGCTCAGGTTTTCATCGACGGCAGGAGCGGTATCGATGGGGGTACGAATAGGGGGAACATGAAGGTTGAAGATGGACCTCGCCGGGTCGCGTAGTAAACCGGCCAGATCCTCAATATGGCGCTGCAATTCCTCCTCTGGCATCTCTCGCGGCGAATGCCAGGGAGTCGGGTTCGCGAAGCCACAGGAGAGCATCTGAAAACCCTCCCCCAGTTCGATGGTGAGGTCCTCAGGATCCACCACAACCGCTGAAGCCGCCAGGACTTCACGCAGGGCAGGCTCGTCATCGTTCCCCAGCATAACGTAGAGCTGTATCCCTTTGCCTCGCAACCGCTCCTCGGCCAGGCGGAGCCAGCGTTCCAGCGTTTCTCTCATGATCTGCTGGAAGAGCGCATCTATTGCCTCCTGATCATGCTCAACCTTCGCCAACTCATCCTCATTCATTCGATAGGGGTACTGGCCGAGATCGCGAATGCGCCGTTCCAGAGCGGGCAACTCATCTTCTGTAAATACTCGTTCACCGGCGAACCCCGGTGCATAAAAGGAGGTATTCCGCCGCACAATAGGGATCACAGCTTTTCCAGCGATGTCTCCGCCCATAATCAGGACCTCAACGCCATAAAAACCTGCAGCGTTGATAAATTTTCGCCACAGCATATCCGAGCCGTGAATGTCGGAGGCATAAAAGGATTTGAAACTCACGGTACAACTCCCTTACAGAAAAACTGGGTGACAGCATTACCCGCGTGGCCCTGGTCCAATCCGCTTTTTATCCTGCAATCCCGCTTGTATCTCTCGCACTGCTTCTTCTGCGCTGGCCGCAAAGTGCAGCAAGTCGAGATCTACATCAGTCAATACGAGGTGTTCGCGGATAGATTTGATGACAGGCGGCCAGCAATCGCCCAACAACACAACCGATAAGGAGCGCCCTTCGGTCTGGCTTGCGGCCCAGACCATCGCCATCTCCGAGAGAGTTCCAACGCCGCCCGGCAGCGCAATGACCGCGTCACAGCGCAGGATATGGTTGATGCGGGTACCATAGTCGCTTGACCAGCGCAAATCGGCATTCCACTGATTCGGCGCTATGCCCGTCCAGTGCTGCATGGGCAAACCGATCACCTTCCCACCCATTTCATGCGCCCCACCACTGACGGCGGCCATTAGACCACCATACCCGCCTGTCACAACGACAAAACCCTCACCTGCAAGCAATTGACCCAATTTGTGAGCTTGCATCCACCGCCCATCGTCTTCTGTTAGCCGCGCGGAACCCAGCACGGCGACCTCGATTTCATCCCTCGCGAGTGGGTTACTATCATTCACTGCCATATTGTCACTCATGCTGGCTCCCCCTGTGTGGTCTTGTGGATTGTTTCGTAGTGCTCCCGTGCCACTTCCGGGCTTGGAAACTCAAATCGCTCCTGGCCGCTTGCACGGCTCAGATAGAAGGCAAGCAGGCTGAGCGGCAGAGAAGCCAGCAGTGGCGAGAACTCCTCCGGTAGACCTGGAGCTAGAGGAATAAACGTGCCAGGTTCGAGCGGTGGCCTCTGATCACTCATGAACACCGGGTTAGCCCCGATAAAGTTCAACTCGGAGAGAATCTCGGTGGCACGGTCGAACGAAGCTCCAGACGGGGCAACGAGGAAAACAGGTGTCCCCGCTCCGCTCACGAAGTACTCCTCGTGTGCCCACTCTTCGACGTTTGTAGCCACTCCCAGCTTTTGCGGCCCCTCGAACAATTTGGCAGCCCCGAAGTGCGCTGTTGCCAGGTTAGGTCCAGCTCCAAGAAAGGTCAGCCAATCATGCTTTACAAACTGCTCCGCTACTCTCTGCGCGGGTTCATTCGCCTCTTCAAGCGTTTGCCGGGCAAGATCGGGCGTGTCCTGTAGGAGTTTCCCCAGGCTTGACGTATCTCTTCCACGAACCTCGGCCCATACCACCGCGAGGTCAAGCAGCGCAGCCAGTATGGCAAGATATGTGCTTGTTCCTGGCGAGTAGCCCAACGTTGGGACGGACAGAGTGATGACGCCGGTCGCCTCCCTCGCTAAAGGCGAGTCAGGGTCGCCTGTGAGTGCAAGCAACCGGTGACCGAATCTCCTCGCCTGTATGGCAGCCTCAATAGTTCTGCCAACCTTGCCGGAAAAGGAAATGCACGCGACTGCGCTGCGTTCTGGTAGGTAGCGCACGCGGTAACGAGCAAGATCAAGCGCATGAACGCCTTCAGCGTGAATTCCAGCGTGCTTCTGGAAGGCGAGAGCCGTTGCTGCTCCTGCAAAGGCCGAATCTCCGCACCCGACAAGGTAAAGATTCTCGATGCCTGCGTCTGTTAGATCGCGGACCAGCGCGCGAAGCGGCCAGGCCAGCGTCTCATGCTGTTCCGCCAGGAGCCGCGGGATCATGGTGATCTCCTCGCGCATCATTTCCACCGCGCTACTGATGCCTCGATCTGCCCCCGGTACCTCAATTTCCAATATTGTAGGGGCGTGATTTATCATGTCCCCCATTGCGGGCAGAAGATGCACTACTGGAGGCTCACCGAGGATGCGAGCCTGCGCCGCGGAGGGATCAACACGCGCCAATAGTAGGGAACCGAACCCTGCCACTGCATACGAAGCAGCAATGGCGCCGCGTTGTGATGACTCTACCGGGCCATATCCAAGCGATAGACCTGCTGCAAAGCCGCCGCAGAACGCATCGCCAGCGCCTGTGACATCCACCACCGGTCCCTGTGCGATACCCACCTCGTGCAATGTCCCCTTCGCTTTGTCCCAGACCAGCACGCCCTCTGCACCCATCTTGATCACGATTACTGGTGTAGGAAGGCTCACGAGGGTGGTGAGAGCGCGGGGTGGGTCGTCGTACCCCACCAGGTCGGCTAACTCCGCGCGGCTCGGTAGGAAGGCATCGACCCTTGCTGCCAGCGCTCGCAATCGCTGCCGGTAGTCAACGACATAATCTTCGTGGGTGTCCAGGGTAATCATGGCGCGAGGAGAGATGCGCCGCACTGTATCCACGATGGCTTCCGCGGCCTCTAGTGGCATAGCTGTTACATGCACCACCGGGGGCGGTTCCACCTCCAACCATTCAACCGGCAGGTCTCCTGCCTGTACTGCTACTTCGCGCGACCGTTCTCGTGGGGTGCGATAGATCCAGTGTCGCTCACCGTTGTGCTCATATACCACCCAGTTACGGACGGTGGGGCCTGGAATATCGACTATCCCGCCGGTTGCCACACCGAGGGAGTGCAGTAAAGTGTCGAGGTCACGTGGAAAATCTTCACCCCTGCGCGTCACCAATCCGACGCGCGGTTGCCAGAGGCGTACACCAAGCGCAGCGTACAGGCTATTGCCTCCCACGCTGGACATCTGAGTTGTGCCGTCGGGCAGCACTACGTCGTCGATGGTCAGGTTACCCACCACGATCACTCGTGGGAGCGTAGTGGGTACCGCAGGCATCTCAGGCAACTCAGGTGTTGCGTGTTGCTCGTTCGTTTCCATCTCCATGAATCTTACTCCGGCGGAATCTCGCGGTAGGTTAAGCCAAGATCAATGCCCTGGTTGCGATTCAAGAAGTAGGCACCCAGGTACCAGAGGATACCAACAACAACGACACCGATCATGAAGCTAAGGGACAGTCTTGCTGTCACTCCAAACGTCGAGTTGATCGTACTATTGAAGATGAACAACAGCATGAGGCTGCCGAGGACAAGCACTCCACCTATACCGGCTAGCATGACCGAAGGTATCCCAAGGATTTTGTGACCGCCTGCTGCTTCCCACACATGCCGTAGTCGATAGGGAAGGGCAATGCCAGCAATCGATACCAGGATAAAGGCGGCAATCTGCGCTAGCAAGGCGCCGAGCAGGCTGGCCTGCGGCACGGCTACCAGGGCGATCAGTGCGAGTGTTCCTGTCACTGTACAAAAAACGATAGCTTTGACCGGAGAGTGAAAACGTTCGTTCACATCGCCTAACGAGGTGGGAATCATGCGGTCAACCGCCCAGGCCAGCATGTATCGTGTAGCCTGGAGTTCGGAGAGGGGTGTTCCCATGAGAGCCCAGAATATAAAGCCGATACCAATGATGAGAGGAACCAGCACGTTACCCGTCAGCAGACTGGCGATAAAGTTGAAGCTTGGCGAGAGGTTGCCTGGCAAGTTGAGCAGGCTGGGATTGTTTATGGAGAGATAGCCGACACTGCCAATCCATTTCACACCTACCGCCTGCATGAAGGCAACTACGAGCAGCGCCAGCATCACACCGTTAACCAGCACTCCACCGACCATCGCCAGGTATTGATTGCGGGAGGCACGTTTGACTTCACCACCGATCTGGGCAGATCCCTGGGCATAGCCCACCACGAAAAATACCCAGGGCAACATGAGCAGCGTATCGCTCCAGCTGAAACCGCCGGGTAATACGTAACCGTTCTTTACTGCCGTCGGGATCACCTGGTTAAACATCAGCCCTTTATGTTGGATGGCAAAGCTATTCCAGGCATGCTGGATATTGCCCCCGTCAAACAGCAGCAGCAGGAAGGCCAGCACTATAGCGCCACCGGCGAAGAGGAAGAACACCTTTTGCCAGCGCCAGAAGCTCTGGCCGCCCAGGATCAGCAGGACAGCGAAGCCAATATTGATAAGTGCACCGATGATGAGCACCCACCACTGCGTGGTGATCCCAAGTATCGGAAACGATGCCAGCAAATTGTTGCTTACATCAATCCAGCCGCTCTGTCCGGTGGCAGCTCCAATGGTGGAGAGCGCGACCGGTACGGCAAAAGTCAGAGCGAACCAGGCGTTAAAGCCTATCCAGAAAAAGATGAGCCACATGCCCTGGCTCCAGCCCAGCAACCAGCCCAGGAAAGGGTGTAGTGTGCGACTGACGAACACGTAGTCTCCTCCGGAACGAGGCATGGCAGCCGCAAAGGTTGAATACACCCACAACAGCGTGAATGCCATCAGCAAGGTGCCGATGATCACTGCCACCAGCATATTGCCCTGGGGGAAATACGCGGGAGCTTGTAGGAACAGAAAAACGGCACCAACGGCGATATTCATGCCGAAGGTGTTCATGATAAAGGCATCAAGCAATGACACTTCCCGCAGGAGTCCGGTCGCATTACGCAGAAACATTTTGCCTTGACTGCCTTCGATGGCTGAAGAAGCCTTATTCATGGCCGTGCGCCCTCCTCTGTGTCCGGCGCGCCGATGAGGTGCAACACACGATCATCCCGCCGGAAGCTTTCAATGGTGAAACGAAAACGGTCGGCTCGATAGAGCACCTGGGCAAATTCCACAAACCGGTCTGTTACGTCATAGGTCTTTCCCTCCACTTGCAGCATCGGCGTTCCCGGTGGAATACCGAGTATAGTCGACTGAGCGCTACGACAGCGCACTACTTCAATCGTGCTTTCGGCTCGCGCCAGCACGATACCGTAGCGCTCTTCCAATGTTCTATAGAGCGATTGACCATTGAGGTCTAGCGTCTCAAGTCCCGGCACAAGCCGCGCCGGTAGAAAGGAGGAAAGCAAAGCTATCGCCTTATCTTCGATTAAAGCGACACGTTGGAGAATGACAAACTGCTGGTCTTCTGCTTCGAGCACTGCTCTGACATTAGGGGGAACCTTGCCAACACGCAATTCAATCACACGCAGGGCTGCACTGAGACCCTTGGCTCGCATACTCTCCGAGAAACTGGAAAGGATGCTTATCTTCTCTTCGACCTTCTGTTCGCGCACGAACGTCCCACGCCCTGGCACGCGGTAGAGGTACCCCTCCTTGACAAGGTCGAGGATAGCCTGCCGGACGGGAGCGAGGCTAATGCCGAAGCGGACCGCGTACTCGCGTTCCTGCAAGAGTTGTTGACCTGGCTGCAGTTCCCCGCGTTCAAGGCAACCAAGCAAATAATTCCGCACTTGATGATGGAGGGGAACTGGAGAGTCCCGGTTTATCAGCATCGTCCCTCCATGAGAGCTTGTACCATAGAGAGAGGCATTCAGGTCTGCATTCATCAAAATCACTTTCCTTCTGACCAAGGTATATAATATTATAATATACTAATCTTATCAATTCAATGGACCCGCCTACTAAAAAAGTGATGCTACAGCAAGATGACGGAAGGAATTATCTGTATTGGGAGCCTGTTTGCTTCAATTGGACTATTTCCATCTATCGAAGAAGATGTCGTTTGCTAGATGAAGAACATTATACACCCTTAGGGTTGAAGATCTGCTTTCGATATAGTATAGTGAGTACGGGCTTAACAGTGGAAAATGCTAACTTATACCCTTACTGTAGTGGTACCTCTGCGTCTTGTACTCGTTTTATGTCGTCTCAGTAATAAACCTGACACAATGCTCACAGGAGGTTCGAGGATGGTTGACCACGTGGGCCAGCAGCTGGGCAACTACCGCCTCATCCGCCTACTGGGGCGAGGAAGCTTCGCAAAGGTCTACTTGGGTGAACACCTTCACCTGGGCACAGAGGCCGCCATTAAAGTACTGCATACCCAATTGATGGATGATGAGGTGGAGCACTTCCGAAGGGAAGCTAGTATCATCGCCCGCTTAGAGCACCCTCACATCGTGCGGGTGCTGGAGTTTGACGTTGAAGAGAACACTCCTTTCATGGTTATGAGTTACGCTCCCCATGGTTCGTTACGCGACCACCACCCCAGGGGCACACAGCTCCCACTCGACACCATCATCTCCTACCTTAAACAAGTTGCTGAGGCTTTGCAGTATGCTCATGATGAGAGGCTGCTTCACCGTGACATCAAGCCAGAGAATATGTTACTGGGACGGAACAACAAGGTCTTGCTCAGCGACTTTGGCATAGCCATCATGGCCCAAAGCTTACGCACCCAGCAGACGCAAGATACGGCTGGTACTATCGCCTACATGGCACCCGAGCAACTCAAAGGGTATCCAGGCCCTGCTAGCGATCAGTATGCCCTGGGTATCGTTGTCTATGAATGGCTAACCGGAGAGCGCCCCTTTCAAGGGTCATTTGCGGAGATAGTAAGTCAGCATATGTCTGTTCCTCCACCACCCCTGGGCTCAAAGGTCGCAGGGATTCCACTTGTTGTTGAGTACGTGGTAATGACTGCACTCGCTAAAGACCCGCAGCAACGCTTTGAGAGTGTGCAGGCCTTCGCCACAGCATTGGAAAAGGCTAGTAGGGCAGAGGCATCTGGACGAACGGACCTTATGCTTGCCTGGGAGCAACCAGCTTCAGTTGGGTACATACAAAAAAACAACTTGCCTGCACAGCTCACCCCGCTGATTGGGCGCGAGCAGGAGGTGGCGATGGTGCGTGCCCTCCTGCAAGAACCAGAGGTGCGCCTCGTGACCCTCACAGGCCCGGGCGGTATCGGCAAAACGCGCCTGGGGCTATACGTAGCAACCGAAATGCTTGATGACTTTGTCGATGGCGTCTGCTTCGTCCCGCTGGCTCCCATCAGTGATCCTGCATTGGTCGTTTCCACCATCGCCCAGACACTCGGACTCAAACTCGACCTCTTGAAAGCGTCTCTCCAGGGCAAGCGCTTGCTCCTGCTGCTCGACAACTTCGAGCAAGTGACGATGGCGGCGCCAGAGCTTTCGGAACTACTCGCAGCATGCCCGCACCTCAAAATCCTGGTGACCAGTCGTGCCGTGCTGCATATTCGTGGAGAACACGAATTTGAAGTACCTCCACTATCGCTGCCTGACCTCGCACATCTCCCAGAGAGCGAGGCTATCTCGCAGTATGCAGCAGTGGTCCTTTTTATGCAGCGCGCAACGGCTGTCAAGCACGATTTCCAGATGACTATCGGCAACGCACGCTCTATTGCTGAGATCTGTGTGTACCTGGACGGCTTACCCCTGGCGATTGAGTTGGCAGCGGCTCGGATTAAACTACTCTCGCCACAGACGCTACTCACACGGCTGACCCATCGGTTGCAGGTGTTGACGAGCGGAGCGCAGGATGCACCAGTACGCCAGCAGACGCTGCGCAATACCATCAAGTGGAGCCATGACTTGTTAGATGCTCAGGAACAACGACTCTTCCGCAGGCTTTCCGTCTTCGTCGGTGGTTGCACGCTGCAAGCGGCAGAAGCCGTTTCTGCTGCTCTTAGTGACGGAGTATTACCGATCCTGGATATAGTATCTTCACTCATCGACAAGAGCCTACTGCAGACAACAGGGCAGGAAGGTGGGGAGTCACGCCTGCGGTTCTTGGAGACGATTCGTGAATATGGGCTGGAGATGCTTGCCGCGAGCGGGGAGGAGGAAGGTACCCGGTGGGCTCATGCCGCATACTACCTTGCCCTGGCGGAGGAGGAAGAACCGAAGTTCGAGGGTCCACAGCAAGCGATGTCGCTGGAGCGGTTGGATCGGGAGAATGAGAACCTGCGAGCAGCGATGCGTTGGGCGCTGGAACGCGGAGGTGAGGAGGTGGAAATAGCTTTGCGGTTAGGTGGAGCACTCTGGCGATTTTGGTTGGCACGTGGTCATCTGAATGAGGGACAAAATTTCCTAAAGCTGGTACTCGCTGGAAATGAGAAAGTAGCGGCACCCACGCAGGCGAAGGCACTCAACGCTGCCGGGACGCTGGCCTGGTTTTTGGGTGACTATAGAAGGGCAGAGGCGCTGTTCGAGGAGAGCCTGGCATTGCATCGGAAGCTCAGAGACCGAAAGGGCATTGCTTACTCTCTTGGTGGACTGGGGAGGACAGCCTTTGGAAAACGGAACTATGCAGCAGCGCGCTCGCTAACAGAGGAATCGCTGGTGATACTTAGGGAGATAGGAGACAAATGGAGTATCGCCTACGCACTTGAAATCTTGGCCCGTGTGGCCTATTCCCAGGGTGAAGGCACCGAGACGTATCGGTTACTCGAGGAGAGTGTAGCACTTCTCAGGGAGTTAGACGCCAAGGGGGATGTAGTCTGGCCGCTCCTCTACCTGGCACGTGTAAGCATTAATCGAGGAGATCATGCGACGACACTTTCACTGTTGGAAGAGGTTATTGCGAACTGTAAGGAGGTGGGCAATAAGTGGGGCATTGCTTACGCGCTTAGCCTCCAAGGACAGTCTGCCCTTCATCAAGGCAACGTTGACAAAGCGAACTCGCTCCTCAAGGAGAGCTTAAGGCTAAACCGGGAGATAGGTGATCGGCGGAGCATCGCCCGGTCGCTCTTGCTCCTGGCGAGTATGGCCGTGCTGCAGGATGATCACGCCACGGCACGTGGCCTCTACGAGGAGAGCCTGGTAATTGCAAAAGAGCTGGGCCATAAGAGATTTATCGCCTCATGTCTGGAGGGATTGGCAAATGTTACCTTTGCACAGGACCAGCCAGCGAAGGCAGCACGACTTTGGGGTGCAGCGGAGTCCCTGCGCGAAGCTATTGGCGCGCCCAACCCGCTAGTTGACCATGCGCGCATGGTTGCTGCGGCACGCACCCAACTGGGTGAGAAAATCTTTGCCGCGATGTGGGCCGAGGGGCGGATGATGACGCCGGAACAAGCCCTCATCGCACAGGGAAGGGAGACGATTCCCGAGGCAGACCTGGCAGGTCAGCCGCCGGCTCCTCCAGCGAGGCAAGCGCCCACTTACCTCGATGGATTGACGGCAAGGGAGGTCGAAGTGCTGCGGCTGGTGGCACAGGGACTAACGAATGAGCAAGTGGCTGAACGCCTTGTCGTCAGTCCACGCACGATCAGCACCCATCTTACCTCTATCTTTGGGAAGATCGGGGTCTCCTCTCGTAGTGCAGCCACCCGCTACGCGATTGAGCACCACCTGGTCTGACCAGAACTTGTTATTCCCTCAGGCCCTCTGATTTGCGCAGGATAAAACTTCGGTAGTCAGTATCTCCCATTCTAAATGCTTCATATGTTTTTGTTCCTTGTATTCCCGCGAAGTGTCGAAAGAGTTTCCTCATTATTCTTGGCACCTTTTGATAAATGAGCCTCAGTTTACGTGTATTGTCACAATCTAAAGCCTCCAGCACATTGGAAGTGATACTCTCTTCTTTGAGCACTTCTAAACCAGAGTTTATTAATTGCTCGCGTAATACATCAATTTTATCCTTGCTGCGAAAGTCAGTGAAGAGGAAGTACCCGTTTGGACGAAGGACTCTGAATACCTCACAAAGGAAGCGTTCCATGGAACCGTAGCACAGAGAGGACTCTACATTCAGAATGACATCAAAGGTGTTCTCGTCAAACGGAAGGAACTCTGCATCTCCCTGAAAAAAGGAGAGTCCTTTAACGGAATGATACCTGTTACAGAACGCAATAGCTTTTTCAGAAATATCTACACCGACCATGGATTTTGGCTGAAGATAGCGCATGATGTAGGAAGCTCCTCCTCCACGTCCGCACCCTACCTCCAGGACATCCAGACCTTCCAACTCAATAGCGCTAGCAACGGCGTGATAAAGCTGGATACAATAACGATCCACCTCATCTACATCTCTCAATGCTATTTCTTCTGCGTTGGGGTTGAGGTCGACATAGCCATAGTTCATGAAAATCATGAGTGCTTCTTTATCCAACACTGTCAGGTATTGATACCACATCCTCACGAGCGATCGTTTCAAGCCTGGAGAGATACTACAAGCGACATCAATAATTCTCGTTAACACACTTTTCCCTCAGATCAAAATACTACTCAGAATATAACACAAGGAATCGTTGCTGTCGCGAAATCGAGAGGGTGGAATTTCTAGGCTATGGCGAGCCCTGCGACCATGCCTTCGCGTTTCGCATCACGCCTGGAGGTAGGAGTAAATGAGAGCATGCTATTGGAAATGAAGTCGATAGCAGTTGCGCGCATTCTCTGACCAGAGCTTCCGCTTCGCTGCGGGCGTCAGGTGCGCGGTCAGGTCATCGAGGACTTGCACCCAGCGAGGATATGATGTCGCAAGCAGCATCACTGGCCAATCGCTGCCGAATAGCACGCGGTCTTCTCCGAATGTATCGAGGATGTGGGCAATATAGGGGGCCAGATCCTCCGCTACCCATTGCTGGTGGTCGGCTTCCGTGACCATGCCACTGAGCTTGCACATGACATTGGGGTATGACGCCAGCTCCCGTATATGATCGCGCCAGGGATCAAGCATATGGTCGCGTATACCTGGTTTCCCCAGGTGATCCAGGATAAAACGCGTCTCTGTGCACAGGCGTACTAATTGAATGACGTCTGGCATTTGGGTATGGATGAGGCAGAGATCAAAGGAGAGATCATACTCGGGCAACATCCGTATCCCCTCGACAAACGCCGGTTGCAGGCAGAACCCGGGAGCAGTGTCACCCTGGAGATTGCGGCGTACGCCCTTAATACGGGGGTCAAGCGCAACGAGGGTCTCCAGGTATGGACGTAGCCGTTCACGCTCCTCAATGGGTGCTGCTGCGACAATTCCCTGGATACGTGCGTTATGTTGCGCACAATCCACGATCCATTGGGCCTCACGCAATGCGTCCTCTGAAGTAACGCCGACCTCCACATAGATGATTCCCTCTATTGGCAGCCCGGCTGTTTGCGCCTTGTATTGATCCAGCTCAAAAGTATGCTTGAGCGCAGGTACTTCTTCAAGCCACGGCATGCGAAATCGTGCCGGGTTCCACAAGTGGACATGCGCATCGATGATGGGAAATGTGACCATAGCTTCTTCCTCGGCATATCGGAGCACCATCTCCGTTTCTCACGAC
>CATPCK010000734.1 GCA_955652655.1 uncultured Ktedonobacteraceae bacterium
CCATTATACGAGAGGTTTTCGCCCGCATTGGGCACAATGTAAGACGTCGGTCTGATGTAATGAATTCTACTTGCTGGGGTGCTATTACGAGTAGTCAAACTGTTGGCGGTCATTGCGTGTGTCCCCAGTGGAATGAGCGTCACGGCCGCGAGTAGGATGGCACAGAGGGGAAAGAGCAGAAATAATAGGGTACCTTTTTTCTTCAATAGTTCGCCTCGATTTTCTAGCCGGAAGTATGCCGGAAAACAATAAGAAACTATCAAAAAGAACGTAAGGTACCGGTATTTTGATGGAACGGACTACCGTTGTTTGTTTTTAACAATCATGCTGAGCTAACCCCTTCTCAAGCCCTGGCACTTCACGCCTGGTGTTTCTAACTTAATGATGAAGTGTAGGAGTCTTGTCGGGTTTTCCTCCAGTGTTCCCCTTCACGGGCTTATCATTGGTTCCCGAACCACCATCGCCTTTCTCATTTGAGCTTTTCAGTGTAATCGCAGTCGTCTGGGCGGCAGTACCATCGGTATTCATGATGCCGATGTCTTTGGGAAGCTGGCTGCCGCTCCAGCTTAGCGTGAAAACATAGAGGCCATTCTGGAACGAGCCTTGTGCTTCCACTGCCTGACCATCCATCAGGAGATGTGCACCTGGCTGTATGTTGTTTCCAGAAATACTGATGATGGTTTGGCTGCTGGAGTGCGCTGATAGGACGATCTCAACACTCTGCAGGCGAGGTACGGTATCACCCAGGCGTCCCAATGCATCCGTCGTTACCAGGCAGTCGTGCACATTGAGTTGAGGCAACAATGCCCGCAGCGTATGGCGCGCCTCGATTTCGAGGCTGGCGAGTTCGTTTCTCAGCCGATTGCGCTCAGGCACGGCAGAGAGCGATGAGATGGCGCTGGTGGCGTTGTTCACCTGAAAATCGAGGTCAGCCAGCGCCTGGCGATAGGCTTCCTCACGCGCTGGATTGGTGAGGCCAGTCAGCGCGTGAAGCCGCTCCCTGGCATATTCTAAATCCAATTCAGCCTGGTTCGCGGGTGAATTCGTGAACGAGACCTGCAGGTGTTGCTCCAAGCGTTTCAGCACATAGAGCGGATTATCAGGATTCGTGATCCTGGCGGCTACGACAAGCATACTGGTACCCAGAAACAGCACGAGCAGACAGAAGCCGGCCGCAATGCCAAGAACGGGGTTCATACGCCTCAGGCGCGGGAAAAACCATTGGTGCGCTGGTTGCTTCCTGCCCAGTGCGGCATGATGCATCAGCAGGCGCCTCTCCAACTGCGAGGCAAAGTCAGGATCCGCTTGCAAATGAGAGGTCGATTGTAAGCGCCCGGCAAGTGTCACCAGTTCATCTACCTCCGGGTCGCGACCAGGCGCGTGGAGAGGTGATACCAGCCAGTCCTGCGCTTCCCCGCCTTCCCAGGAGCGCCTATTTCTTAGCTCGAGCCGATCGTTGAGGCGTTCAGATAATGGTTTCATGGTTTTCCTCCGCTCTGTCGCGCCTGAACATGGGCTGCTTGCTCAGGCAAATCTCGCGTCCCCAACAGACGATGTAGGCTTTGTAGTGCTCGAAATTGTAGGGCTTTGACAGCGTTGGCTTTTTTCCCGACCATACGCGCAACGGTGGCTACGTCATATCCCAGTATCAGTCGACCAACCAGCACCTGGCGTTGCTCTTCCGTTAGCATGTTGATGGCGTTGACAACCGCATTCCATTCATCGCGTGTCTCCGCTCTCTCTGCCGGGTCCTGGTTGGGATAATTCCTGAGAAGCACCTCGCTGTTTCCGAAGGCTTCATCTTTCTGGCTGTCCGGTTCAAGAGAAACAAGCGCTGGAAGGTGTTCGCGCTTGCGATAATAATCAGCTACGGTGATACGAGCGATCTGGAGTAGCCATGCGGCAAAGCTGGCCTCGTCGGTAGCTCTCAACTGGCTAATACCTTCGACCATCTTTAAGAAAACCTCGGAGGTCAGATCTTCCGCCGTAGTACGATCAGGCACGCGAGCAGCAATATAGCCAAATACTCCGGGTAGGAACTGCCGGTACAGTATGCTCAAAGCCTCGGATTCGCCTCGTCGTGCCCGGTCAAACTGACGGCTGTTGGCCTCCATTGAATTGATAGCCTCCCTGCAAGCAAAGGTCCCTGTTACTAGAGTTGCAATTCGACTTATTGTAGTTACGGGACATAAAAAAAACAAGCATAGTAGCCTTTTTGTCTTATGAGTGTATGAGGAATTCCCCACAATAGAGCATAGCCGTAACCGATTGCTCTGTATTGCAACTATCCCTATGAGGATGGTGCGTAGCGAGGCATTTGTCGTCTACCCCTTTAGTTAGGAGCACCTCCTATGCACACATCTTCCCTATTGATGAATGAAAGAGTATGAAAGATGCCGGCGCGCCGGCATCTTTCATACTGCTATGTTGTAGTAATCCATAAAGGTTCTAACTCGAAGCTTGCTACAGTGCGCCCAGGCCAGCTTGAGCCACTTCCATATCCTCTGAGTAGTGACCTCCGCTTACTCCAATACCACCGATTATCCCAGCATCAGTCTTGATAGCATAACCACCACCAAATACAATTAAGCGGTCTGTTTTAACGATGCCATGAAGCAATGGTGGATCATTCTTGATGAAGTCGTACCATTCATGCGATGCCAGGCCACCAAAGCTAATGGCGGTAAATGCCTTGTCCTGTGCGATTTGTACGCTTAAGAGGGGTGACCCATCCATGCGGCGAAAAGCCTTGAGCGTGCCATCCTCATCACAAATAGCAATACACATGGGTTTTCCCATCTCCTGGGCTTTGACTTCGGCAGCTTTAATGATACGTTCTGCTGCTTCGATAGTGATACTCGATTTCTGGAAAGCGTTGTTTGCCATAGAACAATTTCTCCTTTACATTCCTTGCAGATTGCTGAGCGAAGCTAGACGCGCCAGCGTCGTTGCAATCTGTCTTGCAATCAGGTACATTCCTTGCAGATTGCTGAGCGAAGCTAGACGCGCCAGCGTCGTTGC
>CATPCK010000735.1 GCA_955652655.1 uncultured Ktedonobacteraceae bacterium
CGGGAGGAGCGTGACTGTAAGGCTCTTCCCGGATAGCTGCGTGCGCAGGCGGGTTACGGTTAAAACTTTACAGGGAGCAACTGGCTGCCACTGTCCGTTTTCCTGTAATTGCGTCATCATTTGCAAGAGGATCACTGTACACTCGGTCATGTGATCTGCAAAGAAAATCTCCTGGTTGGTCTGGTTGTTGATGGTGAGAGTAATCCCGTCGCGGACGGACTTAGGAATGGTATCGAGGTGCAGGGCTACTATCCCCGTGGTGGACGACTGCGCAGCAGTGGGTGGAGATGATATGCGTGTAGGTACTGCTGTAAGAACGACTGCCGTTTTCGCGATGCGTACGCTCCCAGAGGTGCCAGTAGGGCCCGGTGTTGAGCCTGTACTACCTTCAGCTTTATATCCACAACTTGCCAAACATATGAGGACCACCAGACCTGCTATGGTCGAGGTCGTTAATCGCTGGAGACGTCTCATACGTATCCTTCCTCCTTCCAGGGAACACCTCAGTTGCCGTTCTTTCCTGGCGTCGTGCTTCATTTCCCATTGCAAATGGAACCACAACAAAGAAGACGTTGCGGGTTTCCTGAAAGTTCCCATGATCATCGCTCCACTCACGTACGGGTCGCTCAGAAGATATGTTCAACTGGTTATAAAACGAACAGGTAACGTTTTCTTAACCAGGCGCGTCTACAGAGAGCAAGCAGTTGCAATCTGGTAACCAGCCGTTTTTATAGACCCGTTCCAGCAAAGGTCTATGCTTGCGGCGCCTCACAATGCAACCGCATCTCAACCAACTCTCAACCTTCCCTCCCTCCTTCCTGCATCTTTTTTCTATCATAATGAAAACTTGGGGCATAGCAATCGGATACCATCGGTATCTCCTCTTTGTTGTTCTGTTAATCAAATACTTGAGTTTAAGGAAGAGCGTGTCTATGAAAAAGCGATCATTGCGGATCAGTATGACAGCGGTAGCTATTCTTGCCTTGCTCCTGGGAGCCCTGGTCTACTTCCAATTCGGTGCGAGTTCAGGCTCCGCACGAGCACAGGACATAGGCTTTGGATCGCTGAACAAGATCCAGAAACGCATCCTGAGTGGCTTTCTGTCCTCTGAAATCGATGCACACAGCGCATCCCGACAGACTGCAAGGGTACGCAGCAACTATTTCCCGACAAGCGATGATGGGTGTCCTCAGAACCGAGGATCGAACGTCAAGGTCAACCAGAACTGTCTGAACGTGTCGGATGCAGACCTTCAGGGTCGTGGCCAGGCCAACAACGAGACGGCAATTGCGATTGATCCCAACAATTCGAAGCATGTTCTCGCCAGTGCCAACGATTATCGCCGCGGCGACGGCAACTGCTACGGCGCCTTTAGCCTGGATGGTGGTCGGAACTGGGCCGACACGACCGTCCCGATGGGCTTCACCCGCGGGACAGCCTTCGGCAATGTTGCACGCCAGTACTGGCAGGCCGGTGGTGACACCTCGGTCGCCTGGGACACCAGGGGCAACGCGTACTTCGACTGCCAGGTCTTCATGCGCGGACCCGGCACGACCAACAACCCGGATCAGTCCAGCGCCGTCTATGTCTTCCGCTCGACGAAGAACAACGGCGGGTCCTGGAACTTCCCGGGCCGCCCGGTGGTCGAAGCCCATGTGAGCGGGACGGCAAGTGGCCTCCCCTTGGAGGACAAGCCGTATATGACGGTCGACAACCACAAGGGCAGCCCGTTCCAGGATCGCGTCTATGTGACCTGGACCCTGTTCGCTGCCGATGGCACGTCCTACATCTACGAGGAGTACTCCAACGATTAAGCTGAGCACTTCAGTGCGCCGGTGCTCGTGAGCAAGAGCAGCCCGCTCTGCACCAACACCTTTGGATTTCCTACTCCCAATGGTCCTTGCAATGAGAACCAGGACTCGCAGCCCTTCACAGGACCTGACGGGTCGCTCTACGTCGTCTACACGAACTACAACAACACGCTGAGTGGGCCTACGGATAACCACAATCACTTCCTGATGGTAAAGTCCACCGACGGAGGCGCAACCTTTGGCGCTCCCGTGCTGGTGAGCAATTTCTACGACCTGCCCGATTGCGCCACCTACCAGAATGGCCTGGATGCCGGCCGGTTGTGTGTGCCGGAGAAAGGTCCGACCAACAACTCCATCTTCCGCGCGAATAACTATGCCTCCGGCGCGGTCAACCCTAAAAACGGCAACATCGTCATCACGTTCGGGTCCTACATCAATAAGGACTCGAATGAGAAGAACGGCTGCGTCCCCGCCGGTTTCGCCGCTGATGGCGCCAATCTGTACACGGGAGTGAAAACGCCGGGAGCCTGCAACAACGACATCCTGGTCAGCATCTCCAGAAATGGTGGCACGAGCTTTACGGGAACCACCACCGACCCGCGGCAGCTCACCAGCGTCACGTCGACCGGCAAGCAGAAGACCACCGACCAGTTCTGGCAGTGGGCGAGCTTCTCAAATACGGGCCGCTTCGCGGTCTCGTACTATGATCGACAGTACGGCCAGGACGAGTTCAACGGGTCCTCCGACGTCAGTCTGAGCGGGGTAGATGATCCGTACAAGGAGTTCGGCACGGTGCGTGCCACGTCTGGGTCCATGCCACCTCCGACGCAGTTCCCAGACGTGAATGGAGCGAGCCTCTTCTACGGAGACTACACGGGCCTGGCAACAGTCGGCGACATCGCCTATCCCATCTGGATGGACACCCGTGGCATGGATCGCTTCCTCTGCCCGGGCACAGGAGCGCCTGGAGTGCCCCCGAGCATCTGCGCTCTGACCGAGCCGAACGGTGTGAAGGCGAATGACCAGGACATCTACACGGTAGCTTTACGCATACCTCACTAACTTCGCGACAAGTATTGAGCGGGAGCGGCTTGGTGAACAAGCCGCTCCTTTGCATGTGCCCTGGACAAGGCTCTGATCAGCCTGGTGCAAAACGTCTCATACCGGCTATCATGGAAGAAGAGTGACAAGGC
>CATPCK010000736.1 GCA_955652655.1 uncultured Ktedonobacteraceae bacterium
CCTAACGTAGCCTATTTCTAGACTGAGTCTGGTCATGTCGGACGAGCTTACCCCTTTCGGTTAGTGCAAGCCTCCGCTTTTAAGCGGGTGGTTCATGACATTATTCGTTATGATCTCGACGGCAAAGCACTTATCCCTAACCCATCGACGTCTGGTCCTGGTTCAATTAAGGGATGCGTTATAAACCAGGCCTGGCAATCGAAGAGCGGCTCGCCTGGCGCGGGCCTTACACGCACATAGGTGCCATCTGACAACAACTCATGCGTGTTGACGGTATCGGCCAGGTAGGGCTGGAGCACGCGATCGCGAATGACTTCGCGTAAAACAGGATCTTCGATGGGAAACAGTGCCTCGACACGATTATCGAGGTTGCGCTGCATCATATCGGCACTCCCAAGATAAATCTCTTCGTTGCCGTTATTGCCGAAGTAGAAAATACGGCTGTGTTCCAGGAAGCGTCCCACTTGCCCCGTGACACGGATATTGTCGCTCACACCGGGGATACCCGGGCGCAGACAACACATGCCGCGCACGATCAGGTCGATGCTCACCCCGGCCTGTGACGCGCGATAGAGCAGGTGAATGATCTCTGGATCGACCAGAGCATTCATTTTAAAGATCAGGCGACCGTTGCCATGTTCTTGCTGCGACCGCATCTCACGCTCGATACGCTCCGAGATGCAGCGCCTGAGACCGATAGGAGCCACCAGCAGCTTACGGTACGAGTGCTGGCGCGAATAGCCTGTGAGCAGGTTGAAGAGGTCGGTCACATCGGCGCCAATGTCAGGGCGACAGGTGAACAGGCAGAGGTCCTCGTAGATACGCGCGGTAGTAGCATTATAATTGCCCGTCCCAAGATGAACATAGCAGCGCAGGCCATCCTCTTCCTTACGCACAACCATAGCCGCCTTGGCATGCGTCTTCAAACCCACCAGCCCATAGACGACATGTACGCCCACACGCTCCAGTTCCCTGGCCCATTCTATATTATTCTCTTCATCGAAACGCGCCTTCAGTTCCACCAGTACCGCTACCTGCTTGCCATTCTCCACCGCTTCCAACAGCATATCGACGACAGGAGAGTTTGTTCCGACACGGTACAGCGTTTGCTTAATAGCTAAGACCTGGGGATCGTGGGCCGCCGCGCGGATAAAATCCACCACCGAATTGAAGCTATCGTAGGGGTGATGCATCAAGATATCATGCTCGCGAATAGCAGTAAAGAGATTCTGCTCCTTGCGCAATGCCGCCGGTTGGCGCGGCGTGAACGGCGGGTCCTTTAGATCAGGACGTTCCAGGCGGTACAGCTCCAGCAGGTCGGTCAGGCCAAGGTGGCCATCGATGACCGTTAAATCATTTTCGGTGATCTCCAGTTCATCGATCAGCAAGCTGCGAATATGTGGCGGCATAGAAGGATTAACCGCCAGGTCAACCACCGAGCCAAAACGGCGCTCGCGTATGCCCTGTTCAATTGACTCCAGGAGGTCGGAGGCCTCGTCCTCTTGCAATTCGATGTCTGCGTCTCGCAGCACGCGAAACGAGTATGATTCCCACACATCGAAGCCGGGGAAGAGCATGCTCAGGTGGGCCGCGATAATCTGTTCAATCCATACAAAAGCCACCGTTTGCGCGTTCTCTGATAAAACAGGGACAGGCACAAGGCGTGGGAGAGTGGGTGGAACCTTCACACGCGCGAAGAGTTTACCAAGGGATGGGTCAGTAATCGCAACGGCCAGGTTCAAACTGCGATTTGAGATATGTGGAAACGGGTGGCCAGGATCAACCGCTAATGGTGTCAATACCGGGAAAATCTCGCGCTCAAAATACGAGAGCATCGCGCCGCGCTGCGCTTCATTCAGTTGTTCATAATTCAGGATATGAATATGCTTCTCCGCGAGCAAAGGAATGAGATCGTTGAGCCAGTAATAATGAACTTCCTGGATAAGTGGCGCTAGCAATTCGCGCACGGTAGCCAACTGCTCCTCGGCGGTTAAACCATCCGGGCTCAGCGAAATGACATGTGCCGCGAGCTGGTCTTTCAATCCCGCCAGGCGTATCATAATAAACTCGTCAAGATTTGAGTCGAAAATTGAAAGAAACTTCACGCGCTCCAGTAGTGGATGACGGCTATCTTGTGCCTCTCCAAAAACGCGGCGATTGAACTCGACCCAACTCAGTTCTCGATTGATATAGAGATCAGGTCGATCAAACTCTTTAGCGGATGGGGTCGCTGTCAGATTATGGTGCATATTCTTCTAATCTATCCTGTGGCATCCAGACTACATTCCCATTGTATCACTCCTTAAAACTTCAAGGCAACAGGATACAAAGCGTAAAAAAACTCCTCTTGTGAAGAGGAGTTCTGGAGTGGGTGACCAGGGACTTGAACCCTGAACCTACCGATTAAGAGTCGGTTGCTCTGCCATTGAGCTAGTCACCCCTATCAAGTGAAATGATGATATCATGATACGCCGTGCTCGTCAAGCAGTTTTCCTGTATGAAGAGAGAACTCTCCCTCATTCTTTGACGTAGGCTTTGAAGTTGTCTTGCCATATAACTATCAAAACAGCAGGTTCACAAGAAGTGTAACGCACAGGGGCAAATGGGCCGCAGAAGCCATGCTCTAGAAAGCACAACGCTTTCAAAATCTCGAAAAATACCATATAATAACGCTTATATTGTACATTCATTGGAAACCTGCAGAGGGCTAGAGACAGGAGTAGAAGTCCCATGAGAGAACAATTCGCTTCGGTTCTGCATCCAACCGCCCGGGAAGTGGCGACCACCGAACCTGCCCAGAGACGCCCTGCTCCGAGGAGGTTCAATCTCAGTAGTCTTGGAGCCACGACCTTCCTGTTCGTGTTCGCGATGTACTTTCTCGTGCCCTATTTCTGGTTATTTGTCTCTGCAACCAAGACCGGGCGGGACCTGGTCACCACATTCGGACTCTGGTTCGCGCCGCACTTTAATCTGCTCGCCAACTTGCAATTCCTCTTTAGATACGATCATTCGATCTTTGTGCGCTGGTTGCTCAATACACTCATCTACGCGGGCATCGGGGCAGTAGTCGGCACAGTGCTGGCGAGCATGGCCGGCTATGCCCTGGCCAAATATAGCTTTCCTGGCCGCACCTTCGTCTTCACGCTCGTCTTAGGTTCCGTCCTCGTCCCGAGCATGACCCTGGCGCTCCCCCTGTTCCTGATGATGAGTAAGGTGGGGCTGACGAACACCTACTGGTCGGTGCTCTTGCCCAGCCTCGTCAGTCCCTTCGGCGTCTATCTCTCGCGCATCTATGCGGCAGCCTCGGTGCCCGATGAACTGCTGGAGGCGGCGCGTATTGACGGGGCCGGGGAGTTCCGCACCTTCACCACCATCGCCATGCGCCTGATGATGCCCGCGCTGGTGACAGTCTTACTCTTCCAGTTCGTGACCATCTGGAACAACTACTTTCTGCCGCTGATCATGCTCAGCGACGAGCAGCTTTTTCCGATTACGGTGGGGTTAACGAACTTCCGCTTCCTGGCGATACCCGGATCGCTGGTCTCGACGATCCCACTGCTGATTAGCTGTATTATCCTGCAACACTACTGGCGCAATGGACTGGGGACGGGCAGTGTCAAGGGTTGATGCTGGTAGAGTGGAACACGATGGACGAGATTGACAAATTTCGCTATCAGACCCTATTAACCTGGTGGTTAAAGAAAGAGCAAGTGAAGAAAAGTGAAGAGGCGCAACTGGATACCCATCAAAGAACAGTATGCTTTCAAATTCCCTCAGCTTATGGGCAGGGTACTGCTACTGGTTCTTGCCCTGCTCATTGTTGTTTGCCTAGATATAGGTGCAACTATGTTGACGCACCACAGCACATCTTCGACGCCCAGTGCACGTACTCCTCAACAGAATACGATCCACTATGATGATATTGAGGAGACTGCCGTAGCGGGCTCAGTGAAAGTCAATGTCACGCTTGCTGAATATACCATCGGCTCCTCGAAGACGGCCTTTCGCGCCGGTACGACGTACTACTTTGTCGTGGCGAATCGCGGGCACGACGTTCACGAGTTCTTGATCATACCGGAGAAGCCGGATGGAAGCGAACTCTCGCCGGACCTGCAGTACAAGGACAAACTCATTGAGATTGAACAAATTGCGCCCGGCACAACGATGAGGGTCAATTATACATTCTCACCTTCTGTTGCGGGCAGGTACGAGATCGCCTGTCAAATGCGTGGTCACTACCAGGCAGGCATGAAATTACCTATACGTGTCACGAGGTAGATAGAGCAATACTTTTTCCCTCTTCGCGTCTCTATCTAATAGGCACTTTAGAAATTCTTCATAGATATTTGATTTGAAACGGATGAGGTAGAATGTATGTGGCAAATGCTCTTTTCTACTCTGTGGCGGCAGCGTGGTAACACCATCCTGGCGAGCGGGGGCTTTTTCCTGGCCGCAATTCATGGATGCGAGGAGAGTCAATATCTCCTTCATAAGATCAGCACCTGCACAAGAAGATGAGCGCGGGATACTGATCCAATCTTAGTCATCGATCCGCACAAACTCACCCGGGTTGTCTCGGATATACGTACCAATGAGCTTTAGCGTTGCCGGAGCGATTTCGTGGAACGTTGCATTGAGCCGACTTACGGACGCGAGAAGTTCCGCATCATCGTCAAGGTCCTGGGGAAAAACATCGCGCCATTCAGCATCTCCCAGTCGATTCTTCGCTTCAAGAAAGCTTTCCGTCTCCTCAAGGAGCCGCAGCATGGCATCATCTCCGAAATATCGCAACCCGCCCTTAATTCCTGACCACGTTCTCGCTTCTGTCAGCAAATAGGAAACCCAACAATAAAAATCAACCACCGAGTTACCTGTGTGATGATATAGCACCCGGAACAAGAACTGCGCTTTTTGCCCATTCGTGAGCTGCGCGAGGACTTGTGACTTCACAGTGGGATCTCTCCCACTGTGAAGTCGTTGGAGCGTCGGCTCTACACACGTCCATTCGAGCGCGGCATGATCCAACGAGTCAAACACCTTTCGCTTCATCGTCACCAACATGGTATACTACCTTTCAGCTTAAAAGCAGCAAGAGAATTTTTATCGATTTTGCAATTTTTGTGAGGTCACGAGAAAGTATACCAGAGATCTTCTGAATAGGCGATCTTTTGACACATTTCCTGGCTTTTCCGCAACCTCGCTGATTGTGGCCGTAGGGATGGTTGTGCTGAAATGGCAAGTCACCAACTCGTCCTTGTGAGTTCTCTCCCATCATCGTATAATGAGAGCGACGGGCAGGAGAGGAGGTAACCCCATGGCAGAACAAAACCATCTCAAGCTTCTCAAGAAAGGTTCACGCGCCTGGAATGCGTGGAGAGCAAAGCATCCTGAGAGACGACCAAACCTCAGCGGGGCCATCCTCAGCGAAGCCAACCTCAGCGGAGCTGACCTCTCCGGAGCCAACCTCTCTCGGGCCAACCTCATCAAGGCTGCACTCAACGGAGCGATCCTCAAAGAAGCCAATCTCAGCGGAGCTGACCTTTATGGAACGGACCTCACCTGGGCCAACCTGAGCGGAGCGAACCTGAGTGAGGCCACCCTCAGAAGAACCGATCTGAGCGGGGCGAACCTCTCTCGGGCGAAACTCAGCAGGGCCGATCTCTTCGGAAGCAATCTTCGCGGGGCCGACCTGAGCAGGGCCGATCTTAATAGGGCCGACCTCAGGGAGGCGAACCTGTACTCGGCGACCCTCACCGGAGCAACTTTGTGGGGAGCCGATCTGAGGGGAGCAAACCTCAACAGAGCCGACCTCAGGGAAACGACCCTGAGCGGGGCAAATCTCGGGGAAGTGACCCTGAGGGGCGCAACGCTGAATGGGGCGACCCTGGGGGAGGCCAATCTCAGCGGGGCCGACCTCAGGTGGGTACAGTTCATCAAGGCAGCCCTCAGCGGGGCCGACCTCAGCGGAGCCGACCTCAAGGGGGCAACTCTGAGCGGGGCCGATCTCAGCGGAGCAGAACTCAGCGGGGCCGACCTCTCCATCGCATGCCTGAGGGAGGCCGATCTCTACCTGGCAAGTCTCGGCGGAGCCATCCTCGTGGGGGCAGATCTCAGCGGGGCTGACCTCAGTGGAGCCAATCTTACCAGGGCGACTCTGAGCGGGGCCAACTTCAGCGGAACAAACCTTAAAGGAGCTCTGCTCGACAAAAGAGACCTACCTGATCCACGGGACTAACTGACTCGCCATCCTTGAGTCAGCTTTCACCTGATTCTTCGAGATATACCTTTCCGCTTCGTGCCAGCGCGGCGGGGGCACGTATGTTCAGTATGATTACGATGATCACGCCGAGGACCAGCCAGGCTGCACAGATGGGGCCGGCGAGGTTATATGGCGGTGAAGGCGCAGGATAGAACTGCGCTACTATAGGAAAGATCAGGATCACGAACGGCACCGCGGGCAGGATAACATGGCGCGGAATGGAAAACTCTCCGCTGCGTTCGCGCCTGTAGAAGAAGGGGACCGAGAGGCAGACGGCCATGTAAACTAGCAGGATGAGGATGGTAATGATGGTGCCCAGGAGGCCAAAAGCGACGATGGGACCGTAGACAATACCAGGCCACAGGGTGAAGACAACGCCAACAATCATGGTAAAGATGATGGCGAGGTCTGGCGTGCGGAAGCGCGCATTGATGTGCGCCAGCGGAGCAGGGAGAGTATCGGTGCGTCCCATGGCGTAAAGTACACGAGAGGCGGCATTGACACCGGCATTGGCGTTCGCCAAGGCGCTATTGAGTATGGCGAAAATGGCGATGAAGCTGAACGCGCCCCAGACGCGGTTTGCCATGGTTCCCCAGGGGTTAGGATCAAGGGGATACTTAGCAATATTGTTAAAACCCCAGCCGACGACGCCGGCATAAGAGCAGAAGACATAAAAGACACCAATCGAGATGACCGCCAGCAGGATAGCACGTGGTACCGTCCTGCGCGGATTCAGCGCCTCTTCCGCCAGGGGCGCCGACGATTCGAAACCAGCGAAGGCGAGGAAAGCGAAGATCATGCCGTGCAGAATACCTTGCCAACCACCCAGGCCGGTCTCGATGCTGGAGGCGGGGTTGAAGGTCGCGGCAGTGTTGCCGCTACCAGCAGTGACGATTAGCCAGATGGAAAGCAACACAAAGATGCCGATTTCGATGGCGCCAAGAACGACGCTGGTGTCTGCGGAGATTTTAATGCCAAAGTAGGTGATGCCAAAGACGATGACGGCAAAGACCATTGCCCAGACGATCCAGCCTGCTGCGCCGAAGGAGAGGTGAAAGTATTGGTTGACAGCCGAGTCCATTACTGGCCCCAATACGAGTAGCTGTAATGGGACGATGAGGAGGTAGGTGAGACTGAATAACCAGCCTGTCAACCAGCCGACCGGTGAGCCCAGTCCACGGCTGACATAGGTGAAGTAGCCTCCGGCAGATGGCAGGTGCCTTGCAAGTGAGCCAATGTTAAGCGCGATAAGGGAGCAGACGATAAGTGCGATAAGGACAGCAAGTGGTAAAGCTCCACCTGCAAAGGGGATTGCGGCTCCCAGGCTGAATGACACGGCGGAGGCGGGCGCCATGGTGGTGATGGATTGGAAGAGGACTCCGGGAAGGCCGATGGCGTTTGCGCGCAGTTTTGTTGGTTCCGGTGTAGTCGAGGATTCTACGGTCATAAGTTTTCTCCTTCTCTACCTGAGCTGATAGAAAAAGTTACAGGTACACCGTTAGATGAGCTGTTGTATAAGCTGTTCTTGTGTACCTTTTCTTTAATGATAA
>CATPCK010000737.1 GCA_955652655.1 uncultured Ktedonobacteraceae bacterium
TCTACAGGCTGAACGGGGGTATCGTCGCCGTACACGTGGGAACGAAGCTAACATAGATGATTGCGCCGCAGCCGTCCTTCATGTAAGATACTTCAAATTGTCGTGCTGTATAGTGTGTTGTAGCAGGTTGGGCAGCCGCTGGCTGCCCAACCCGCTACAACACAACAAATCATGCGAAGAGCGCAGCGATGAGAATCAGGAGAAAAAGAGCATGGATACCACAGTCACCATCGAATTTACCTCGGATACGGAGCAACACCTCAAAACCCTTGAACACGAGCTAAAGCACATCCATGATGTGAAGGTTGACCTGGTTGCGCCAATAGACCCCAAAGCACCGGCGCTAATCGCCATCGAGATAGGCAAAGGCGGAGAGAGGGCCGAAAAAGCTGGACAGACTGTTGCCCAGGTGCTACGCGATTTCTTGCACACGGATACCGCCGCATTGAGCAACAAAAAGATATTTCTCGTCACTATCGAAGGCGAGCGGACCGATATAGAACCCCTCTCGGTAGAGGAGATCAAGGGGATTATTATGGCAGCGAAAGAGGGAGAGTCTTAGGGGAAGCGTTCCATGGTGTATACTGGCAATATACATGTTACCACTAGAAGGAAGTATTGACTCATGGCTATCCGCATTGATGTTTGGTCCGACTTTGTTTGACCGTTTTGCTTTTTAGTAGCCTCCAGTTTGGAGCAGCTTCAAAAACAGTATGATGTTGACATCCACTGGCGTTCGTTTGAACTGCGACCAGCGGGTTCACCTCCCATTTCACCACAGTACCAGGCGCGCATCGAGGCATCACGCCCCATGCTAGTAAAGCGCGCGCGCGAAGAATACGGCCTGGGGCTCAACGTCGGTCCATCCGGCATCGATAGCCGCCCCGCGCTCATTGCTGAAAAGTATGCTGAAGCGCAGGGAAAAGGAGCTGCTTTCCATGCAGCCGTCATGCAGGCCTACTGGCAGCAAGCTCGCTCGATCGATGATAGGGCCGTGCTGAAAGAGATCGCGGAGCAAGTCGGCCTCAGTACCGAGAACTTCGATGATGTCCTGGCAAACCCGGCATACGATGCGGCAGTAGCCGCCGATGTCGACCTGGCGCATGAATATGGGCTATCTGGCGTGCCAGCGCTCGTCTTCGCCGATCGGTACCTGGTGGTAGGAGCGCAGCCTTATGATGTCCTCAAGCAGGTCGTCGAGAAGGTTCGCGAGGAAACATAGCACGGAGAGTGCATGGAATGTAGAGTTGGGTGCGGGGCGTGTTGTATCGCCCCGTCCATTTCATCAGCGATTCCTGGAATGCCGGAAGGCAAGCCGGCGGGGGTGCGCTGCGTTCAATTGACGAATGACAATCGCTGCAAGCTCTTTGGCAAGCCAGAGCGCCCGGCGGTCTGTAACCAGCTGCGCCCTTCCGAGGACATGTGCGGCCATTCCTCACACGAAGCTCTCATCCGTCTCATGCACCTCGAACGAGCAACGGCTCCTCGGACGCACCTCGAGCTTTCGCAAGCGCGCCCAGGTATTGCAAAATCATCATGGGTAAGAGGTAATTGCCCTTGACGCGTTCGTGTGCTCGTTTCCCGAGTTTATGCCATAGCTCGCGGTCCTGAATGAGCTTGAGAGTATACTTCGCGCACGTTTCGGTGTCATCCGCGATATAGCCGTTCTGCCCGTCGATGATCTGCGTGCGTAAGCCTGTTACAGAGGTTCCGACGACAGGCTGATATTTCCACATCGCTTCCGTCACAGTCAAGCCAAAGCCTTCGCGCGTTGAGCGTTGCAGGATAACGCTGGAATAGCGCTGAAACGCGTTCACTTGCGGGTGTTTTATCACAGCGGGATCGTACAGCAGGTGTACATCCGGGTCATCACCTGCCATACCTTGAATTTCTTTGAGTATCTCCATGGCGTTGATATCATCAGCCGCTTCCATGGCACCAACAAGGGCGACCTGAACGGAGGGAAGCTCCTGCTTCACCAGGCGATACACATCAATAACCTGCCAGGGATTTTTCCAGTTACCAAAGCGTGAAACCTGCGTGATGAGAGGCCGCGTAGTGTCTATACCGCAACGAGCCAGCAACTGCAGGCCTTTTGCTTGTGTGATGAATCTATTTTTTTCACCGAAAGGATCTATCGTCGGTGTGATCACATGTGTCTTTTCTTGTGGCAAGTCTTTGAAGATAGATAGTGGAGTATTAAAAACGCAAACGTTATAGGCGTCGAGAAACTGTTCGATATATGCCTTCCCACCTGGATCTGGATTCGCCGTATCTACATGACACATCCATATAGCCGGTCGCAAGCGGGGAAAGAATGTTGCCAGGGGAGCGAGTTGAAAGTCATGAATAAAGTAGATATCAGCCTGATTTTGTTCTACTCCGCTCTTTAGCGCGATACTATATAATCTATCAAGGAATGCCTGCTGGTCTTGTTTAGCTATGTTCCCATGTTCAAGGCCTTGCAGGAGATCGACGAGATGCGCAGTAAAGAGGTTAGAGGCATCATCCAACGGGATCACTTGCCAGGTATTGATAATGCCGATTTCATCCATTACAGGAATGAGCGCATGCAGGAGTTCTGCCACTCCCCCACCTTGAGCAGTGGTATTGACGTGAAGTATACGCAAACCACTTAGAGGCTCGGCCGCATGATAAATGCGCTCAAGCAAATCTTCCCCCACAAAGCGTTTATAACGATCTAACATAGCTGATCTTTTCATGGATAGCTCCTTCCTAGAGTATTTACGTAGAGTATGCAACATCACAGGGTGTTACGGCTTGTTGAACTCAGTAGAAACTGTAGATGAGAGAACAACAGTTATAATGGATAAGCATATCACATAACATTTCTGTTGTATACATGACCTTAAAAGCGTCACGATAGAGCTGTATATTTAGTTTCACCTGATTGAGGCTAAGCGAGGCAAACCAGAACGCAACCTGCTATAATAGAAGGAACTCCTTCCTGAGACAGGGTACGCA
>CATPCK010000738.1 GCA_955652655.1 uncultured Ktedonobacteraceae bacterium
AAGAGAAGGTTCTATGGATGAAATCGCCTTACAAGTGGAATGCCCACCTACACTCGTAGCAGACATCCAGAGAGAGCTACACATCGCACTTCACTTACGGGTTCCCATTGAAGCTGTCGAGCCTGGATCGCTGCCACGTTTTGAACTGAAAGCGAAAAGGGTAGACGATCGAAGGAGACGGTTCTAGAGCAACTATGACTATCTGATACAGCCCCCTCTCTCCACTCTCTCCCATCTCACCACGTAGCTATGGCGGAGCAATCAATCTACGAATTTCACGCGTGGGAACCGTCTATCTAACAGCGCCAGGGCCAAGAAAAGTGCATTACATCACACTGTAATAGTGATATTGGTAATGGCCTCGAATTTGAAAATCAGGTACGCTAAAGAGCAAAAGTGATTTTTTTTTCTGATTTTGATTGCATCTTTTTTCTAAAGCGAAACTGATTATATACCGAGACAAAAGCAAGCGGAATATTCCTCTGCCTGGAGGCTGTATATGGATCGATGTATCTATTGTGGCTCAATTTTGCCCCTCAATGCTCAATTTTGCGGACAATGTGGCAGTGTAATCAGTAGCGCGAGAAATGCGCAGAGAAATATGGCTGACTATCCGCCTGCAAACGTACTTGCCGATGATAAGCCAGCTACAATCAGTAAACCTTCATATCCCGCCATGGGTTACAGGGATGACCGTGACGATGCCGCGATCAGGTTCTACTGGTCTCAAGGGGAAATGCTTCAACAAACCCCAAATCCCGACGACGATGAAGATGAGGATGAGCGCCGTCGGCGAGCGCTCATGTTGGGTCTCCCCTTATTAGGGGCAATGGCAGATCAACCTCCTGCAACGGGTGTACCATTAGTACACGGAACGCCTCAAATTGGTGGAGTGCCAGTGGTTCAGGGAAACCCAAACTTTCCTATCGGGTCCTCTGCTGCCCAGGGGTTTCCCGGCGCGGCGCCATCATTTCAACCCGCCGCGGTCCCCGCAGCCCCTCACACGCCGGTACCAGATGCAGGACCCTGGTCACCTGCTTACCCTCACACTCCAGTTCCACGCCCATCGTTCCCTTCCAGCCATAGAGGCCCAGGCAGTAGTGGTACAGGCACCAGGCCCACTCCGGGCGGTCCCCCATGCGGCGTGGTGGTATTGATCCTGGCCGTCATCTGCTTGATCATCGTCGGCACCATTGGCGGGCTGTTCTTCGGATTACCCCCCGCAATTTCAATTTCTGGCGGTTCCGCTGTAGCGCCAGGAGGAGCGCTTCATCTGCATGGCAATAACTTTGTACCCGGTAGCAGCATCACCTTGATGTTAGATGACACAATACCGCTGTTCGCCTCTTCAACATTCCATCAAGCCACTCCTTCAATGGCTTCCTCTCTCCCAATGACGCTCACCAGGCAATTCACTCCGGCCAATAGAACAATTACAGCGGGCGGCAACGGTACCTTTGATGTAACGATTCCTGTGAGTACGAGTTGGAGTCTGGGAAAACATACGATCCGCGCAAGGGAGAATATCAGTTCGCGCAGCGCTGTATTATATTTCACCATCGATGTACCAACAGCGAAACTGGTGGCCAGGCCTTCCGCTCTGGACTTCGGGAAAATCGAGCAGGGAAGTAAGCCCGTTATGTCAGTATTCATCAGCAACAGCGGTGGACACCTGCTCACCTGGCAGGCAAACAATGGAGACGCATCGTGGCTGAAGTTACAACCAACTTCAGACAAAATCCAGGTAGGAGGTTCAGCGCAGTTCATCTACGCCACGGCTGACACGAGCCAACTCAAGGTTGGTAATTACTCTGCCGCCTTACACATTACCTCGAATGGTGGTACCTCCCTCGTCAGCGTGAAACTTGAGGTGGTTCCGGCGAGTCTACAGCCAGTGGCGAAAATCAGCGTAACGCCAACCTCACTGGATTTTGGTACGCTGGATACTGGTCAGCAGCTCACGAAGATGTTAGCAGTAAGTAATTCTGGGACACTGGCACTCAATTGGAAGGCTGATACAGGCAACGCAAACTGGATAAAACTGGACGCGCAAACACAGGCCATCCAGCCCGGCGCTCTTCCCGACACTATCAAAGCGACGGTAGATACGACCAATCTCAGCGCGGGCCCACAGACTGCGGAGCTAAATATAGCCTCAAATGGTGGCAGTGTGCAGGTGTCCATCAAAGTTGTGGTCAATATCCCGCAAACGACGCAGCCTTGTACGCTACAGGCTCCTTCAGCAGCCAGCATAGCTTTTCACGCCAATGTGGGTGCGGATCCTGACCCGTCAATGCACAGTTTTACTATCGGGGTGATTGGCACGTGTCCGGGGGGCGTCACTATCAACCCAACCGTGACGACGGCATCAAGATCGAGTTGGCTGGCGGTGTCCCATGCGGTGGTCACCACTACCAACGTCAGTGCGACATTCAGCGTAACGATTACCTCGTCCGCTCTTGCCCTGGGCACATATTCTGGCTCAATCTCACTTGCTGCTTTGAATGGCGGTACACCGATTACCGGCGGCCCGCAGTCAGTTGGCGTTTCACTCACTGTGGCTGAAAAGCCGCCTGTACTCGCCGTAAGTCCTGGCGCACTCACCTTTAACCTATCAGTTGGAGATCAGGCCAGCGTAAAACCAATCAAAATCGCAAATACAGGCGGTGCCCCTTTGAACTTGACGGCACTTGACGCTCCATCCTTCGTCTCAATCTCAACACGCGCTGGTACAAAGCTTGCGGCGGCGACAGATGTAAACGCTTATATCACTGTCGATCCAGCGCGAGTAAAGGGGAGCTATTATTCAGCAAAGGTGACGATCCATGCTGTTGATCTGCTGACAGGCAACACCGTCTCCGGCAGTCCGGCTGTAGTGACTGTCACAATTACCATAACTGAGCAGCCATCGATGCAACTCAGCACGCGTTCATTGACATTTACACCAACAAACTGTGTGTATAACGCCTCGGGTACGGTAACGATCACCAATAGCGGAGGTGGCACTCTTGGCTGGAATG
>CATPCK010000739.1 GCA_955652655.1 uncultured Ktedonobacteraceae bacterium
GAGAGGCTCATATTCGACATCGATCAGTTCGAGTGCATCCTCAGCGATATAGCGGTCGTCTGCAACGACAAAAGCTACAGCTTCCCCTACATAATGCACCTCATTGAGGGCCAGGGGTAGCTGTGTGCGAGGCTCTGTTAGAGCAGGATGGGGTATAAGGAGTGGGGAAGGTTCAAGCACCTCTCCAAGGTCCGTAGCAGTGACCACCAGATGGACCCCTGGGAGTTCACGAGCTGGACCTGGGTCAATATTGA
Source organism: uncultured Ktedonobacteraceae bacterium (assembly GCA_955652655.1). Classification (GTDB taxonomy): domain Bacteria; phylum Chloroflexota; class Ktedonobacteria; order Ktedonobacterales; family Ktedonobacteraceae; genus UBA11361. The sequence goes on from CATPCK010000739.1 coordinate 255, forward strand.
TGATGCGGGCTCGAGCGTGTGGGCTACGTAGAACTGCTGCATGCAACGTGCCTGGCAAGTCAATGTCATCGACATAGTTGCCTTTGCCACGAAGCAAGCGTGGGTCTTCTGAGCGTTGAACAGGAGCACCAAACCAACGCGTTGCCATTATTTGACCTCCGAATGGGATTCATGTAAACGTTCAGCGGCGAGTTTGACCGCTTCCACGATATTTTGATAGCCTGTACAGCGACATAGGTTCCCTGAAAGTTCATGGCGTATCTCTTCTTCGCTGGGGCTGGCATTCTCGTGGAGCAGGGCATGGACTGACATAATGATACCAGGAGTACAGAAGCCGCACTGTAAGCCATGTTTTTCTTGAAAGGCCTGTTGGATGGGATGTAATTCGCTGTTGGTACCGGCCATACCTTCGATGGTGGTAAGCACCATACCATTAGCCTGTACTGCTAACATAAGACAGGATCGCACCGCCTCACCGTTAAGCAATACAGTACAGCAACCGCATACACCATGTTCGCAGCCAACATGTGTTCCTGTTAAGCGGAGTTCGTGGCGGAGGAAATCTGAGAGCAACATGCGCACAGGCACATGTTGTTCATAGAGGTGACCATTGACAGTAACGGAGATGAGATGTTCCTCACTGAACGTGGGAGTTTCTTCTTGTTCTTGCATAGCATATGTTCTTTCTATCTAGTGTTCACGCCGTGCCCAGGCCATTCTTAAGACTCGCCTCGTTATTTCTGCGGTAAGCGCGCGGCGATAATCGACGGTGGCATGGACATCCTCCATGTCTTCGCCGACGAATGTTCTTGCCAGTTCAGAGGCTTCATCGAGGACCTTTTCATCCAATGTTGTATCAATAAGCATATTTTCGATTTCGCGTACTCGTAGGGGAAGGCCAGCTATACCAAGGTAGGCGATGTGAGCGGACATGCAATGATCGTCCAGGGAAGGAGTTACTACGGCGGCGGCCCCAACAAGGGCATAGTCACCTGAGCGACGCGCAAACTCCATAAATGCCCAGCCAGATTGTGGGGCAATCCACGGAAAACGCACCTCTGTCAATATTTCACCTGGATTCAGAGCCGTTGAGAGGTAGCCGGTAAAGAATTCATCTGCCTTGATGATGCGCTCACCATGGGTACTTTGCGCTACTACTTCTCCATTAAGGCAGGTAAGTAGGGCTGGCAACTCCGCTGCGGGATCGGCGTGGGCAATGCTGCCGGCTATTGTGCCACGGTTGCGGATCTGCATGTGTCCAATATGTTGTACGGCTTCAACCAGCAATGGATGTTGCTCTTTCACCAAGGGGGAACGTTCTGCCTGCCGTTGGCGCACAGTTGCCCCAATTGCCAGGTAACCATCTTCTGTTTCGATGTAGTTCAGTTCAGAAATATGGTTGATGTCCAGGACATATGCTGGCCCGGCCAGGCGCATATTAAGTAATGGGATCAGGCTCTGTCCCCCTGCCAGCACTTTTGCATCTTCTCCATACTTGTCAAGCAGAGAGAGCGCTTCGTCCAGCATGTCAGGAGCGCAATAGCGAAATCGTGGTGGTTTCATTATGGCCCACCTCCCTACAATATAGATAGATACTGCATATGCTTGTGACTGTGTGGTGCAGTAGGGAAAGTTTGAGTGAGTACCTTCCCAGGAATAAGCATAAGAGTAGTAGCATATTGCGGTTCTGTCAAGTCCCTTGATAGGCTGACTCTTGAAGTAGGTATGCGATTTCTCCCTATTACGCTGAGTGTCCTGGAATATTCCCTTCTTCTTTATACTTGTTGTCCCTTCGTCCTCTTGCTATCTAATACCTGGTAATTACTTCTGAATTTGCTACTTAATTTTTTTTGTTGATTATGGGTCTTTCCTTTGTTCTGCTTGGGGATAGATAGGTTTGTTGTGTAGTGAAATGGCTATAGGAAATCCCTCTTTGGTGCCCATGTTCATTAGATGAGGGATTAGTGCTTCCCCTATCTATAGGTTCCAGAATACAGGTAGAATTATGGTTATCTCTGAATTACTGTCCAGAAGAAGATGTGAGATTATTTTTCTCTGCTGTAGGAAATGTGCTGCCGTAACTGAGCTAGATCCGGGTTCCTTGTTCTCTCGCACGAATATCTCCTTCTCTCCTGCACTCTTAAAACGATCGCCCGAAGCGAAGTAAGTGCGGCCTTTTCATCGTAGCACGCATCCAACAGTGTGGAAGGAAGCGATAGAACTGCGTGAAATGCTGGCAAGGAGGCAAGGAGGCAAAGCTCCCTGCGGTAGTCACCGCAGGGAGATTTGCCTCCTTGCCTCCTTGCCAGCATTTCACGCAGTTCCATCGCTTCCTTCCACACTGTTGGATGCGTGCTACGATGAAAAGGCCGCACTTGCTAGCAGCACTTACC
>CATPCK010000740.1 GCA_955652655.1 uncultured Ktedonobacteraceae bacterium
AGACTCTTGATATTGTCAGTGCAGATCGTTTCAGGCGTAGCACCCGTTTTGACGCACGAGATAAATTCCTGCATCAAGCCGAGATGACCGCCTACTTTTTCCATTGACTCGTAGGGTGGCGGAGAGATATCTTGATATGTAGAGAGGAATCCACCCGTTTCGGAGACCACCTGCGCCATCATATTCTCGCCGCCATCCCATTTCACACTGCCCCTTTGACCAACGATGCGCCAATCGCTCTCCCATGTTGTCGGGAGGCCTTCGGCGCACCAACTGCCCCGGTAGGTGTAGATAACGCAATTCGACATATCAAAAACAAAAAAAACCGATGCATCGTTATCGTACCATGAGCCGACGGGATTCCATTCTTTGCAGTACACGGAGACGGGGTCAGCATTGGCAAGGAAACGGGCCGCATCAAACGTGTGAATGGCCATATCCAGGAGCAGCACGTGCTGCATACGGTCACGGAAGCCACCAAAGTGCGCGCCGATATAGAAATCACTGTTTACGGTTGTTAGCGGTCCAATCACTCCTGATTTCAGGAATCCTCTGAGGCGGCGTATACCCGGCATATAGCGCCGGTTCTGGATGACTGCGAAAATCTTTCCCGCTTCTTGCGCAGCCGCGACCATTATCCTGGCGTGCTCCATAGTATCGGCCAGAGGTTTTTCGCCAAGGACATGGCATCCGTGTTTGAGGGCCTCCATGGTGACCTGAAAATGGGCCTCAGGCACGGTACAATCGAAAACGATATCAGGGGAGGTTTGCTCTAGAATGGGCCTGATGTCTGTACCAATCGCTGCATCCTGCAAGCCATAATCGGCAGCTTTTCTCCTGGCAGACTCCTCCACCAGGTCGACTAACCCAACTACTTCAAGGTCAGGGATTTCGCGAGCCGCGTCTAGCCAATATTTACTCATGCTGCCACAGCCTGCTAAGACGGCTCTAAGGTTCGTTTTACTTTCCAACCATTCCTCCCTATACTCTTTCAGCTCTTTTCTCTGGCCTCTATCTGGTCAAAACCGTGTCACATATCTAACCAGGCACCTCCCTTCTTTGAGCTTTCAACGGCCTTGTACACAAATTGTATGCCTCTCAGCCCATCGTACACGTTGGGGTAGCCACCCAGAGGCTGTTGACCTGCTTGAACCCTACGAATGTCTTCGATCACCAGTTTGTAAATGTTGGCGAACGCCTCAAAAAAGCCTTCGGGATGCCCTGCTGGTAGGCGCGTTACCTGTTTTGCCTCTGCGCTCATGTAGGGTAGCCCTGTTCGCAGGATTTGTCCTGGCTGCTTTGGCGCTTTGAAGATCAATGTATTCGGCTCCATCTGGTGCCATTCCAGCGCTGCCTTGCTGCCATAGATACGGATGTTGAGAGCATTCTCCTCACCGGCCGCTACCTGGGAACAGGTAAGAACTCCTTTGCCACCATTCTCCAGGCGCAGCAGCATGTTCGCATCATCATCGAGCAGCCTGCCCTCAACGAAGGTGGTCAGATCGGCACACAGTGACGCGATCTTCACGCCGGTAATGAACTCAAGCAGGTTCTCAGCGTGGGTGCCGATGTCGCCCACACATCCTGCGATCCCTGATTGCTTAGGATCGGTGCGCCAGACCGCCTGCTTATTCCCGGCCTTCTCCTCAGGCGTCATGAGCCAGTCCTGGATATACTCTACCAGGACTTTCCTGATGTTGCCCAGTTCGCCCTGGCGTACCATGTAACGTGCCTGGCGTACAGCAGGATAGCCGGTATAATTGTGCGTCAATGCATAGACAAGGTTGCTGCTTTCGACGATCTTCACCAACTCCTGAGCTTCTTCTAGACTGAAGGTCATGGGCTTTTCCGAAACCACGTGGATGCCTTGTTCCAGAAAGGCTTTTGCGACAGAAAAGTGCATGTGGTTCGGCGTCGTGACCATGACAAAATCGATCCCATCCGGTCGCCCTGCTTCAGCTTTCGCCATCTCCTTGAAGTCGTCGTACGAACGATCCAGGTACCAGGCTTTGGCGGAAGCAGCAGCTTTCTGGGGATCGGTGGACATTGCACCGGCTACGACCTCAGCCTGGCCGTCCAGCTCGACGGCTACGTGATGCACAGCTCCGATAAAAGAGCCCTGGCCTCCACCAACAATACCGGCGCGTAGTTTTCTGTTCGAAACATCTCGGCTCATATTGACTCCCTCTCATTCGTGCGAAAATGAAGCATTAGATGCAAAGCATCGTCACCACAACCTCCGCAGGATGCCCCTGGCTTCAGGCTGCGGTATCTGACAAGTGTTTTATCAAGACGCTCCTGGTCGTCCGCTATTCGTGTATGCCAAGGATACGGCGATTCGCCGCTTCGTCCGTGCCGCCACTGGCGAAATCATCGAAGGCCCTGGTAGGGACATCGATAAGCATGCTCTTAATGAACGGGGCGCCCTCGGTGGCTCCTTGCACGGAGTCTTTGATGCAGCATTCCCATTCGAGCACCGCCCAGCTTGCATAGCCTGCCTTCGTCAGTTGTGAGAAAACTCGCTTGAAGTCAACCTGTCCATCTCCCAGGCTGCGGAAGCGACCGGGGCGGTCTCTCCAGTCCTGGTAGCCGCCGTAGACACCCGACTTTGCGGAGGGGTGGTATTCGGCGTCCTTTACGTGGAACGCCTTGATATGATCTTTGTAAACATCGATGTAGCCGATGTAATCCAGCTGCTGTAAAACGAAGTGGGATGGGTCATAGAGGATATGCACACGGGGATGGTTGCCGGTGGCTGCCAGGAAGCGCTCAAATGTTACTCCATCGTGCAGGTCCTCTCCAGGGTGGATTTCAAACGCTATGTCGACACCATACTCATCAGCTACGTTCAGCAGCGGTTGCCACTTTTTGGCCAGTTCTTTGAAGCCCATGTCTACCAGCCCTTGAGGTCGCTGGGGCCAGGGATACACCGTATGCCAGAGCAACGCGCCAGAAAATGTTGGGAGGACGTTCAGGCCCAGGTTTCTCGACGCCTTGATGGCTCTGGTCATCTGATCGACTGCCCACTCCGTGCGTGCTCTGGGGTTATTACGCAATGCAGAGGGAGCGAAACCATCGAACAGGATGTCGAATGCCGGGTGCACCGCGACGAGTTGACCGATGAGATGGGTCGCGATCTCAGTGATCTCCAACCCATTGGTTTGTCCCTTCAGGTCGTCGCAGTACTGCTTTGATTCGGCTGCTTTGTCCAGGTCAATAAAATGGCTATCCCAGCCCGGGATCTGTACACCTATGTAGCCCAGGTCTTTCACCCACTGCGTAATTGCGGGGAGGGTATTGTATGGTGGAACATCCTGGGCAAACTGTGCCAAAAATATCGCCGGTCCTTTGATTTGAGACACTTTTTCCTCCTTGTTTGTCAGGCATCTCTGGTGGATGCCCTATCTCAGGCTCACGAACACGCACGACTCACTGATTCTCGTTGTCATCACCCCAGGCCATCTCCATGGTCCCTGGAGAAAGTGGCTCGGGACGACTGCATGTACTTGTTAACACGATGTGCCTACCCTCGGTGGATGCCTCCAGGATCGCTTGCATGCTGTCGAGGACATGATATGCCAACGCGCCGCTTGCGCGATGAGGCTGACCCGCGCGTAGCGCATACGCCATATCTGCGATGCCGATGCCCCTGCTGTTCGTGGTATAGCCATGTGTCAACGGGATATCACGCCAGTCATTCTCACCTGCAC
>CATPCK010000741.1 GCA_955652655.1 uncultured Ktedonobacteraceae bacterium
ACGCGGCAATACGAGAGCATTTCCGAGATGGTATATTGTGGGCCGGCCTGGGACCACAACCAAACTTAACAGGGCATTTAAGCCGCTGGGGGACGCTGCTGGGCATCTCAGCAAATACGATGGCAGCAATCAGCAGTGATGAGGAATGGGCGAAAACGCTGCGGGCTGCCATTGGCTCACGTTTCATGCTGCTGGTCATCGACGACGCCTGGAAGGTCGAGGATGCACTGGCCATGAAAGTCGGTGGTCCCAATTGCGCTCACCTCGTGACCACGCGTTTTCCTCATATCGCTACGCATATCACCGTGGATGGTGCCACGATGATCCAGGAATTGGACGAGAACCATAGCATTGAGCTCTTACGAAAGCTGGCCCCTGGCGTTGTGGAACGCGAAACGAAAAAGGCTGCTGTACTGGTCCATGCCGTTGGAGGGCTTCCCCTGGCGCTCAAGCTGATGGGCAACTACTTGCGCAAGGAGGCCCATAGCGGGAGATCTCGTCGCATTAGCACCGCGATCGAGCGACTGACGATTGCCGAGGAGCGATTACGAATCAGTGAACCAGATGAACCAGTGGAGCACCATACGAGCCTTTCCCCGGATACCTCCCTGTCATTACAATCGGTCTTCGAGGTCACTGACCAGCAGCTAGATGAGTCGGAGCGGGCCGCGCTCTATGCCCTCTCAGTCTTCCCACCCAAGCCGAACAGTTTCTCAGAGGAGGCGGCCCTCATGGTAGCTGCCTGTACGGTAGAAATACTCGATGGATTGACCGATACAGGGTTGTTAGAGAGCAGCGGCGAAGAACGTTACACACTCCACCAAACGATAGCCGACTATGCCCATATGCATTTGAACGAGGACGCGATCGTTTACGAACGGTTGATCACGTACGTGTTTAGCTACGTGGAGGCGCATACAAAAGACTACGAATTGCTCGGGCTGGAATTTAACACCATCCTCGCGGCACTGACAGTCGCGCAAAAAATAGAGAAGCCGGTCGAACTTGTGCGTGGCGTCAATGCATTTGCCCCATTCCTGATCGTGCGCGGCCTCTACGAACTGGCGGATCAACAGCTACAACAAGCGCTTGAAGCCGCAAAAGCTCTGGAAGATACATATGTTATGACCATTTCATTACTGCACCTTGGAGAAGTTGCGCAGAAACAGGGCACCTACGATCAGGCGGAAGCGTTTTATCATGAAGGACTGACACTGGCGCGTGAGATACAAGACGCTGAACGCATCAGCGCGCTGCTCACAAATCTTGGTTGGGTGAGCTCGAAACGCGGAGAGTTTGCGCTGGCAGAAGACTACCTGCAAGAAGGTCTGATATTAGCAAAGCAGATCGAGCACAGTGAGCGTATCAGTGACCTGCTCGAAATGCTCGGATCTGTAGCGGGGAGCCGGGGAGATTATGCGCAATCGGAGACATTTCTACAGGACGGATTGGAGCTAGCGCGACAGGTTGGAGACCGCGAACGCATATGCTCTCTCCTTATCAATTTGGGAGCAACGGCAGGGGAACAGGGACATCATAAACAAGCGGAATCCTATTTCCTCGAAGGGTTAGAGTTGGCACGACAGATTGGGCATCGTGAATGGATTAGTGCTTTGCTAAGTAACCTTGGAGACGCGTCTGGTGAGCTGGGGAATTTCGCCCAGGCGGAAGTCTACTTTCAGGAAGGACTGACACTGGCGCGCCAGATGGGACATCGTGAATGGATCTGCGCCCTGCTCATCAACATGGGATCAACCTTACGGAAGCAAGGTAACTATAGGCAGGCTGAAGATTATTTTCAAGAAAGCCTGGCTTTAGCACGTCAACTTGGCAGGACCGATATGATCTCTCATGCTCTCTACGAGTATGGCAATCTCTGCCTTAACCAACGGCAGATAGAGAATGCCGAAGCGAGTTTTCGTGAGATGCTCACCACTGTCTCTGAAGGAGATGATGATCTCCTGGCTTTAGCCAACTATGGTTTGGCACGAACTGCGGCAGCCAAGGGTAATTTGCTTGAGGCAAGAAAGCTCGGGGAAATGAGTGTAACGACGCTTGAGAGAATGGGGCATCGAAATGCGAACGAGGTAAGAGAGTGGCTGGATACTATCAAGTAGCTGATGGCCATATGGGCAGCACTAATTTCGATCGACTGAGAAGAAGCCTTCAAGCCGTAGGGAGCGGCAGGGATGATGTGGACAAGTGAGCGTTCATGACGTCCATTACCCAATACCCCTGGCCGCATCGATCTTCCTAATGTAGGTGACACTGCCTTTTGCATCCACTGGATGTGACTGCGTCCCCTTCCCTCATCCACACCCTCCCGCCCTACGGTTTAACCACCACATCACCACAAGCCACCCTACAAAAAGCATCTCAGGAAAGAGGCTTAACCTCTTAAATTCCCAGATTCGGGATGTATTATGTTGTTATGTTAATACAGCTGTACCGATCATTAGGGCCGCCAGTAAACACTGGGAGCTACTTCATGATGATATGATGCGACGTGTTGTGCAGGGGCATGGGGCGCCGCTGCATGCGTAGCAAATACGGGTGACAGCACCAGGTACAGGGCAATGAGCACGAGTACGACGAGTGGTAGGGCCAGTCGAATGATATGCTTGAACATGTGTTGTTGTTCCTTTCGTTCCATTTCGTGCATTTGGGGAGAAAGGGTATCCACCAACGAGGGATGACCCTACAGGAGCAGTGAGCGAATGCTCGTGCCGAATGAGGGGAATCAGCTACCATGGGCTACCCTGCGCTTCAGTACGTATTCGGCAGTAGTTGTTCAGAGGTCTCCTGCAATTTGACCCCAAAAAAGATTAAATGACTGAATATTTCTCTGTTGCCCTATGCGCGAGTCCATCTCCTTCGCCAACAACCCAAAGAGGAGCCTCTAGCTATCTGGCTTTCCCATCCTCATCTATGGAAAAAACGTGCTTGCCAGCCCGGCAATAATACTGTAAATTGCCATCTTCATCTGTGGCCGGAGCACTTTCTGTTTCGACATCAACCAGGAGTATTGCCTGGTCTTCATCGTAGGGGCATTTCTGGTTCTTCAATTCTTTGAGATCAATATCCATGTGCTTCCCTCGCTTCTTTGCTGATATTGTCTACTACTCAAATGACGCTAAAACAACGCACTACATAAATGTGACGCACTACAAAAGCAAGTCTCAGGTTGACATGTGAAAAGAAGGGTTACGGACGTGTTGCAGTACGGTTTCGGGTTCTCACGGGGTAATGGCAGATACAAGGTCAGTTGGTTATGTAGGGACTCGCGCGCAATTTGAAATGGGCAAGATGATTGTTCCTCTAGTCAGACTACCGAATGATTTCTGGATCAGCAAAAATTTGCCTTAAAGGGGGAGATAGGTACTAATTGGGATTGGCTAAGCGAAGTTCCATAATCTAAAGAAGGCATAGATGAAACTCCACACTCTCAATTTCCACTTATGTAAAACGCAGGAAGAATAACGACGATAGGCACTTTGGGGAGTGAATAAGTGCCAGGGGTTCGCACTGAGAGCATCACGTGATACAATAGGACAATGTTTTTGAAGCAATAATGACAGCACAATGTAGAGGTGTTTGGAGCAAACAAGTATATGGACCAACAGATCAGCAATGCGATAAACGATATTGAGGAGGATACTATACCTGGTTCGCCTCGTCTTCAAATTGCGAGCATAGCCACTGCAGATGAGCGTTTATCGTCGCCCTCTGTTTTTAATATTACCGACCGCTTGCCGATTTTCAGTTACCTGGTCAATTCTAATCGCATTCGCTGGTACCGCGTAATCATGCGCTACTTCCTCCAATGCCACCGCGAGTTGTATCGCTACCAACTTACGGCGCAGGAAGTGCGAGACGCCGTACGTGCTTCATTCGATAGCGAGTATACCCTCGAACAATGTCAGAACGACCTGGCGGCCCTCAAAGAATGGGGGAATGTGACGACGATCTATGACTCGAGCAGGGCTACCTCTATTGCCAGCTTCCTTTCCCCGGCGCTGCTGTACCAGGCAACTCCCGAAGCTATCGCCATCGAGACTTTTCTCGATGAGCAGACTCGCGCAAACATGGGCAAAGGGTCGCTACGCCAGGGAGATTTGCCTCACCTGTGGAAGACGCTGCAAGAGCTTGACGAGAACTTAACTGCGATTCCAGCTGGTATCGAAACTACAAATAGCCGTGAAATAGCGGAGGATTGGCAACGAGCGTTCGAGGTTTGGAATACGATGGCGCGTGAAGCCGCTCAATACCTTGCCAATATGTTGCAAGCTGCCCAGCAAGGTCGTCCCGATTTTGAGGCGTACCAGTCATACAAAGCGGCAGTCGTGGCATATGTGCATGGTTTTGCGCAAGCGTTGACACAGTACAGTCGCCGCATTCGCACACTGCTTGCCTC
>CATPCK010000742.1 GCA_955652655.1 uncultured Ktedonobacteraceae bacterium
GGAGCGACTTTCCAATCCAGCGAAACTGTTCGGATTCCATCAGTTCTGCTCCTTAGAATCGGTCGTTCTTCCAATAACCTGCATAAAGTATAGATCATGATCTATATAAAAGTATAGGCCAGCAGCGAATGAACCAACGGGAGTCCGATGATCTGCAAGCAGACCAGCGTGACAGGCAGACAAGATGAACCACTTTTGCTGTCTCATATATCTCTCTGTTCCTACTACTCACTGCTTCTTCAAGAACGGGTATTCCAAGGAGCCAGAACAGGGTGATGTTGGGTGCACGCTCGCGAGGTTGAACTAGGGGAACGTCTTAAATAGGTCGCTCAGATCAATGGCAGTCGTCGCGCCACCCAAAAGAGGGGTCACCCCGAATATCTCCTGCAGTGTGCGGAGTGTGGAGCCATGGGTATAGTGAATCGAATTCGAGTAGCCTGCACCTTTCGCGTCAGGAGAAAGCACGATCATCCCGATTGGACCGTCCCCGCCTTCGCCCTCATCCCAGGTGATGAAGATGATGCCCCCGTCCTTGTAGGCCTGTGAGTTGAGTATCGGCGGAAGATTGTGCTGGCTACTTGAGACATCTGTTCTAAAAATCGGTCTGTTGTACCCAATGAAGGGGGTGCGCGTGAGATTTTTGCAACCCCCAGACCTCTTTGCTAAGCGGAACGACGGCGAATGAAAGGGCGTCGCCATGGATGGGTCGGAACAGGACGCCCAGGACGAGGTTCAGATGGTGCGGACGACGGCTTGGTGGAAGTGAGCGGTAGGGGCGCTGGCTCACCGGATGAGGCAAGCTCAGGTGGAGAAAGAAGTGTCGGCGCAGCACGTGAGACACGCTCGCCAGACGCAGAGGGACGAACCGCCCGTTGGGCTCGTGCGGCCGCCTGCTGCTTGTGCCACATCCCGCCAATGGCGGCCCAGCCTTCCGTCCAGCGGTCATTACAGGCGAGGTTGCGCATCGCCAAGATAGCATTCACATGGCTGGGCTCCCAGCGCATCCCCGCTTGTTTCATGCGACTTTGCACCACCAGTTTGTTGGCACTCTCCACCGACCCACTGCCAATGGGATAGCCTTGGGCCCGAAAGCTGGCATACCTCATCATCTCCTGCCGCTCCCGCAGATAATGCAGGCTCTTGTCCAACGTTTCCACCGCCCCGAGATGTCCTGTCTGCTGCATCAGGCTGCGCAGTCGTTCCAGTTCCGCCAGCACCTGCGCGGGATCGCCCGTCTTCAACTCGTGCCCTTGCTCCTGGAGCCACTGCTCGAAGCGCTTCTGCTGGCGTTTGGCGGCTTCCTGCCCACTGAGCACCTGGTCCTCGTGCGGCAGCGGGAGGTGCTCCTGGGCTGCTTGACCCCCTTGGCTCACATACTCCATCGCATGGGCAAAGTCCAGAATCCGTATCGCATCTTTGCGGTGATAGTCCACCCCCTTCTGAATCCAGTCCGCTCCGTCACTCACGGCACACACGATCCCTGCCTTCTCGACCCCGCGTCGATACACTTCTCCCAAGCTCTCCTGCTGGAAGGTCTGCGCCTCGCTCATGCGCGAAAAGTAGGAGAGAGCTCTCGTCTGCACCTGCATTTCCCCCTCTGGCTTCTTCTTTTTCTTGTGCTTGGCCTCACTGACTATCCCCAGAGCCAGCGTTTTCACTTCCTTCCACTCCCCAGTCACCAGCTGGATCAGGGCTCCATCCAGACTCATCAGTTGCACCTCTGGCCCGGCAGGACTCTCTGGTCGCTCGCTGAGCAACGTTTCCACTTCTGCGGCTTGCACCTGCGCCGCTCCCGCCTGCTCCGTGATCTGCCGCACGCTCGCTTCCGCCACCTCGACCCCCAGGAAAGACGCCAGTTCGCGCTGCGCTGCCCGAAACGGCATCCACGTCCCCAAGCGAGCCATCCCCTCTTCCACCTTGGGCGTGAAGCCCACCTTGGGCCGCAGTCCTAACTCCTCATCCAGGGGGAAAAAAGCCCACCTGACAGGTGGGACAGGAGCCGTCACTGCGCTCGAGCCGCACGGTTTGCTTTCCCGTCGTCACCAGCTTGCGTACCTGCTTGCCGCGGGCGTGCAGCGTGCCTCCACACGTTGGACAGTGCGCTGGCTCACCTGCCGCTCTGCCTCCTACCTCTGCGGCCGCGCTGCTCATCGCTATCCCTTCCACCAACCCTGCGCGCATCCGCGCTATCCGTGTATCCACTTCCTCCTCGATTTCCTGCAGCGTGGCCTTGGGGTGTTCCTCGCGCCACGTTCGCATCTCCAGCAGCACTTCTTGCGCGACCTCGTGCCAGTGCTGCTCATACTGTGCTTTCATCTGTCCTTGTTCTCCTTTCCTTCCGTCCGTCCGTCCGTCTGTCCTTCCGTCCGTCCGTCCTTCCGCCCGATTCTACCATGCTCCCCCTCTCTTTGCAAAAATCTCACGCGCACCCCAATGAAGGAAGCTTCTTGCCAAAGTATGTGCTATGCAAGTATAATCAACGCAGTCCACTTTGCGCCTGTGTTCTGAACGTGCGCCTATTTTCACAAACATGAGGTTTTATTTGTGCAGTATGTGTTTCTCTTGGTTAAGCAACGAATCTGTTTCCGCTTGCACGCGCTCCAAGAACGTGTTTTGCGTTGGCTCAAACCACCGACGACATCTCTTGCGCTCGGAACATTCGCCGACCTGACCAGAGGCAAAGCCGAACTGCTGGCGGAAAACGCGCTGTTGCGGCAACAATTGATCATCTTGCGTCGACTGGTTAAACGTCCCGTCTGCAGGAAAACAGACCGGCTTCTTTTGCTGCTCTTGGCCAGAATGGTTCGGACTTGCAGACAAGCGCTCTTCCTTGTCCATGAAGACGACACTTCTGCGAGGGCCGCGTGAGCTCTTCCGCGCGTTCTAGAAGCACAAATGCAGGGTACACGCGAGAAAGCCGAAGCTCTCGCCCGAGACGATTGCTCTGATCAAGGAAATGGCAGCCCACAATCGACTCTGGGGGGCGGAGCGCATTCGTGGGGAGCTCCTCAAGCTGAATATCCGAGGAAGTCAAACGGACTATTCAAAAGTTTATGCGCCAGACTCGCCCAAAACGGGGCGGTGGCCAGACCTGGAAAACGTTCTTGCGCAATCACGCGGCAGAACTATGGGCCGGTGATTTTTTGCAGGTGACCGATCTCTTCTTCCGTCCGCTTTTTGCTTTCTTCAACACCCTCGCTGAAGTCACGCAAGGCGGATCCATGTACACGGAACGCGCTCTCCCACCGATCTCTGGGTGGCGCAACAATTGCGGGAGGCGACTCCCTATGGGCAAACCCCCAAATATCTGATTCGGGATACTGATCGCAAGTTCGGGCCGAATTTTGAACGAGTGGCAGCAACAAGTAGCATCAAGGTGCTTCGAACGCCGTACCGGACTCCACGAGCCAATGCCGTCTGTGAACGTTTTCTGGGAAGTGTGAGACGAGAATGCCTGGATCATTTCCTGATCTTCCATGAGAGGCAGCTCCATCGTCTCCTCAAAGCCTCTATGGTCTATTTCAATCAAGCTCGACCACATCAGGGTATTCAGCAGCAGCTTCCAGAGCCTTCTGCGTCGGTTCTTTCTCTCCAGAACCAGCATAATAAGCTTGTCTCCTTTGCTGTTTTAGGAGGGTTGCACCATGATTATCGAAGGGCTGCATAAGCACTGAAAAGCGTGTTGTAGTGGTGAATAAGTGAGACCAGTTCGGCGGAGCAACAGAATGGTGCCAGTGTCATCTTGTGTTTTTCGGCTATGAACCTTGCGAACAAGACAGCCGTGTCGCGTTTAGCCTACGTATCTAGCCTCTTTATGCATGTTTACTAAAGATGGGAAGAGCCGTTCTCCATCTCCGGCTCAGCTCCATGAATTTCACCAAGGCAAAGTGAGAGGAGTAGGAAATCGTGCTGGTGCAAACGGCGGATTCACGAACAGATATCCCATGTAGCCAGCACACGTTTCGAGCGCCACGTAGGTGCCTCACACATCACCTTCATGAGACCTCATTGGTCCCCATCCTTCCTGCGAGAGTACCCGGAACGGCTACTTCATCCTGAGTACAGAAAGGCTCTGGCTTCAAGCGTTCTGCCAGAGGACGTGTGCTTGCATCATCGGTGATTTGAGGTCCGAGCAATCCTGCCCTCACCATATGGCGCGGAACTCGCGAGCCTCAGGCTACAACGCTTTGGCCTTTTGCCCGCTTTCTCGGCATGCTGTTGTTCCGTCTTCCTTTCGGAATCGGGTGAGCCGGTGTTCCTAGAACATCTCTCGAATTCTAGCCGACTGCGTCGGCGATCTCATCGTGCGTGACACGGCGCACGTAGCCAGCACAGGTCGTGTTTTCAAGAGCGTGGGGCCTTAGTCCGCCACGCGCAGGACAACCTTGCCCCGCGTGTGCCCTTTCGTTCCCTGTTCATAGGCCTGGCGCGCCTGGGAAAGGGGGAACACCGCGTCGATGATCGGTCGAAGCTTTCCCGCGTCAATCAATGAGCCAATTTGGATCAGTTGCTCCCGGTTGGGTTCGACGACAAACCAGACCGCATGCACATCGTGCGCCTTCGCCTCTTCAAACGAGGGGCGTGGGCTGACAACGGAGACCAGCGTCCCTCCCAGTTTGATCACCTGCCAGGAGCGTTGCAGGGTGTCGCCGCCTACCAGATCAAAGACGAGGTCGACATCATGAACCACGTCCTCGAAGCGCGTGGTGGTGTAATCGATGAACTCATCGGCTCCCAATTCGCGCAGGAAATCACGATGGCGTGCCGAGGCGGTCGCAATGACATGTGCGCCTGCCCAGCGAGCCAGTTGGACGGCGAAGACGCCAACGCCGCCCGCGCCTCCGTGGATCAGGACGGTTTGCCCCGCGACCAGGCTCGCGTGTTCAAAGAGGCCCTGCCAGGCTGTCAGGGCAGACAGCGGAACCGCTGCGGCCTGCACATAGTCGAGCGTGCGTGGTTTGGGAGCCAGTTCGCCAGGGAGGGCAATGGTGTAGTCAGCTTCGGCGCCGTCTCGACCATAGTCTAACAATGCGTAGATCTCCGCTCCTTCGGTGAGGGCGGTAACGCCAGGGCCTACCTCCACCACCACTCCTGCGAGATCACGCCCGGGAATGGGCAGTACACGCTTCCTCCCCGCTTTCGTTTCATAGGTTTCGTTCCATCTCAACTCGTTGACAATGACCCCTGTCGCATAGACCCGCACCAGCACCTCTCCAGGACCTGGATGTGGTTGTGGTACGTCTTCATACACGAGGTGATCGGGACCGCCACGGCCGTGTATACGGATCGCTTTCATTTCCTACTTTCCTCCACATTGCACAGCCTCAGGCCTTGTTTTTCAATTTTCTCGCGCAGTTTGAGGATGCCTTCAATCAGGGCCTCCGGACGGGGCGGGCAGCCGGGGACATAGACATCGACCGGGACAAGCGTATCGACGCCCTGCACGGTATAATAACTATCGTAGAATTCCCCACCCGAGTTGGCGCGACTTCCCCATGCTGATAACCCACTTCGGTTCAGGCATCTGCTCCTACAAC
>CATPCK010000743.1 GCA_955652655.1 uncultured Ktedonobacteraceae bacterium
CCCAAGGACAACGCGGGCGACCACAAGGGTCACCACCCTTCTCCGCACCACCCCCGCCCCTACGGTTCCTTCGTTCTTTTCTCGTTTCTCCCACCCATTCTCGCTTCGGTTGATGCGTATTACCACCGATTGATCGGCCCTCTGTAGATGTTCCGCTATCCACATGAAAAGGTTAAAAAGTATTGTGGAGCGATGACCTCTCTCGCGCAACATGGTATATACAGCCAGGAAAGGAACTCGATATTGGTAACTGCCGACAATACGCCCAGTTTTGCACGAGACATCCAGCCGCTGTTCCGTGAAAGCGACAGGGAATCAATGGAGTTCGCCTTCGACCTCTGGGACTACCAGGATGTCTGTGCAAATGCTGAGGACATCCTTGAGCGACTGTCAGATGGCACGATGCCGTGCGACGGAGAGTGGCCTGAGGAGCAGGTCACTCAATTTCGCCGCTGGATCGAAGCTGGGATGCCCGCGTAATAGCAAAGGAAGCGTTGCTGTATGATCAATATCATTGTGGTCTACGCGAACGGTCGTGTGATTGGCAAGGATGGCAAAATCCCCTGGCATCTCCCGGATGACTTACAGCATTTCAAGCACATCACGAGCGGCCACATCGTTGTGATGGGACGGAAAACATTTGAAGCGATAGGGCGCCCTCTCCCGCATCGGAGAAACATAGTGTTGACGAGTAGCACGACTCTCGCGTTGCCGGGAGTTGAAGTGGTTCATCACAAAGATGATGTGCTCGCACTTGGCGATGTCTTTATCATCGGCGGCGAGAGCCTCTACAGACAATTTTTAGAGGTAGCGGAGCGCCTCTACATTACCGAAATTGCCCTTGAGATAGACGGTGATGCCTTTTTCCCAGCATGGGATCGTCAATCTTTCACGCTGGTTTCTGCGCAACCGGGTATCCTCGATGAGCAAAATACGCTGCCTCATACATTTTATACATATGAGCGTAAGAACAGCTTTCATACCAGCCTGCATATATAGGAGGACATAGTTGCGAACTTGAGATAGAAATCTCAGCTTGCTATCATACGATAGTTATCGCCTGCCTGAACAGTTTAGACGCCACGCACGATAATTATGTTGGAGACAGCCGAGCGATGGCGTATGCCTTTGATGGCCGAGTACTCAGGCGAGTCATACCAGGTTTTGGCTTGCTCGACGCTCGGAAACTCAATGATGACGATGCGCTTCGCCTTCCAGTCACCCTCTAACGTCTCCGGTTGACCGCCGCGCACCAGAAATTTCCCGCCGTACCGCTCAACGGTTGCTGCCGTTTGTTGCGCGTACTTCTGATACTCGTTGGAGTCTGTGATTTCGACATCGGCCACGATATAGCCCGCCATGTTGACCTCCTATTGCGTCTGGATAGAGAAAAAGCATCCGCGCGAGTAGTTCTATTCCACTGCTGCTCACATGATAGATGATGAGCTGCTACTATATACTAATACGCCCTTCTCCTTTTTGCAAACACGCTCCGGTCATAGCAAAGGCAGTAGAAGCTCATTCAGTTATCCGCTTGCCCGCTTTGTCCCTATTCCCACATCAAACAAAGTGCGGTATAACAGTGTTTACGAAGCGCTCCAGGGACTCCGGATCCAGAAATCTGAACATGAAATGGGTCACACCCACTTCATGAAACTGCTCCAATTCCCGGATCACTTCTGCGCTGTTTCCAGCCACGAAGTGCTTCTGAGGATGGCGTACAACTTGACCGGGCTCCTCCGAGACACTTGCTGTGCTCAGATAGGTCAGTTTGATGTCCGCCGGATTTCTGCCTACTCGCGCACAGTGGTCTTTCAGAATGGCAACCTTGTGTGCATACTCATCAACCGGGCAGGAATTGAAATTCCACCAGTCCGCGTGACTAGCCACTATGGCAAGCGTTTTCCCTTCACCACCACCGCCAATGAGCAGCGGAATGGGGGGATCAGGTTGTGGTTCACAATAGGCATCGCGGATGCTGTAATGCTTCCCTATGAACGTTGCCGGGCGCGAGGACCACATGGTTTTCACGATGACAGCGGCCTCTTCTAATTCTTCCAGGCGCGTCCGAGTGTCTGGGAAAGGATATCCGTATGCCACGTATTCGTCTTCTTTCCAACCAGCCCCTAATCCCAGAATAAACCTTCCCCCCGATATCAACTGGAGGTTGGCAGCCATTTTTGCTAGCAGGGCTGGATTGCGGTACGATTGACACAGCACGAGCGTCCCCACGCGAAATTGAGGAAATTCACCGGCAAAGTAACTCAGGGTTGTCATGCTCTCGAGTATTGCCGTCTCCCCGGACTGCAGGTGATCCTCGGCCCACAGAGTTGTGAATCCATGCGACAACGTTTTAATCAAGCGGCGATTGTACTCGAACAACTCGGCCCCGGGAAAATCTGTGGCAGACGGCTGCAGCATGCGACCAAATTCTATTGTAGCCATGAACTAATCATACCTCCTATTTTGTCCTCTCTACTCAGGCGTCAGCCGCTGACCGCAGTTGAAGCAGTAGTGAAAGTAGCCGGGAGAGCGTGCGCCACATCGGCTACAGGTAAGTCCTTGTTCGCCTTCGGCAAGCGGCGATGGTGCCCCTGGCGGTACTGGTGGATGCGGTGTACGCGCTGCATTGAGCACCTGGCTGGTCTGACTTCGTACTTTCTCCAGACTCGCACCTAGACTGGCCAGCACACCAGCAGCAATGCCGTCTTCCATGCGGATGAGCGCGAGGAGTAGGTGTTCCGGCCCGATATAGTTGTGACCGAAGCGTTGCGCCTCGTCTATCGACAATGCCAGGACTTTCTTGGCTCGCGGTGCGAGAGCAATTTCCCCAAGAAGAATCCGGTTGCTCCGCCCGATGATAGCCTCGACCTTGCTACGCACCTGGCTCAGTTCGATACCCAGGTTCCTCAACACCTGAGTGGCAACGTTCTCACCTGCATCCAGGAGTCCTAAGAGCAGGTGTTCCGTTCCAATGTGTGTATGGTGGAAGCGTTGTGCTTCGTGCTGAGCAAATTTCAATACTCCTCGAGCCTGCTCTGTGAACTTATCGAAGGGAAACTTGAGGTTTGTGTGCAGCGCGAACATGTCGGTCAGCTCAGCATTGGCGCCTTCTCTACCAGAAATGCGCTGCCGTTGGAGGTATGTCTCAACATCAGCGGGCGCGAAGCGGTAATCAGCCCCAATGCGATAGGCAGCAAGTTCGCCTTTGTTGACCAGCCGGCGGATTGTGACAGGATCAACGAGTAGGTACTCTGCAACTTCCTCCGAGGTCATTAAATGTTCCATGATCCTTCTAACTTCAGTACTGTGAAGTACTATGTATTACTAGAAATGCTACGAGTAACTAATGAAACTATACATTGTTCTCGGTCGGAAAGTCAAGGGTAGTGGCGCAATGCATTGCGCCACTACCCTTGACAACGCGATAATTTAAAGGTAAAATCGTCCTGATTGTTGATTGATACATCAATCAAAAAATTCGAAAAAGGACTGGAGGATGAGAGCTATGCAAATTAAACCAGAAAAAACAGAGGCCAAAACCCGACAGGAGTTGGCGGTAGCAGGTGTAGCTACCCAAGGAGATAGCGAGAGGTTGCCCTTTTCACGGCGCGAAACCATCTTTACCATGATCGGGGTATTGTTCGTCGTGTTTCTTTCTATGCTTGATCAGACCATTGTTGGAACGGCGATGCCGCGTATTATTGCCGATTTACAAGGATTTGATCGCATTGCCTGGGTCACCACGGCCTACCTGCTCGCTTCCACCGTGCCGATTCCCATCTATGGCAAACTTTCTGACCTGTATGGACGCAAACGAATCATTATGTTTGGTATCGTGGTGTTCCTGGTCGGGTCGGCGCTCGCCGGGGCGGCCCAAACAATGAATCAACTGATTGCTTTTCGGGCTCTGCAAGGGCTGGGAGCCGGAGCATTGCAGCCAATCGCTGTCGCGGTCGTCGGCGATTTATTCCCCCCACGCCAGCGTGGTAAATGGCAGGGCGTGACCGGAAGTATCTACGCGCTCGCCGCCATCATCGGTCCGCTGGCCGGTGGTTGGATTACCGATTACGCATCCTGGCGCTGGGTGTTCTATGTCAATGTTCCTGTAGGCATTCTTGCCATGCTGTTCTTGATCTTCTTGATGCCTTCATTGCGTAGTTCAACGAAGCAGGTTTCGATTGATTATGTTGGGGCAGCGCTGCTCATTCTCGGTACCGTGCCATTACTGCTGGGTTTTTCGCTGGCAGGTACACAATATGGCTGGCTTTCGCCACAAACCACCGGCTTGTTTGGTATGTCAGTGATTATGCTAAGCGTCCTGGTTATCTATGCTATACGCCTGGAACGTCGTGGCATAGAACCGATTTTTGAGCCAGGTATGTTCAAAAATAGCACACGCATTTACGGGATTTCCATACTCGTGACAATGATCTTCAGCATCAGTTTATATGGATCGGTATTAGGTATTCCACTTTTCGCGCAGGGCGTGCTGGGAACCTCAGCCACCAATAGCGGGTTGATTCTCGTACCGTTCATGTTGACCTCAATTGGAGGCAGTATTATCGCCGGCTTGCTCCTTTCCTGGACAGGGAAGTACAAATGGATAGCCATACTCGGACTCGTGATAGCTATCGTGGGAACAATACTGCTGGTACGCCTGGATACAGCTTCGGGCAGCCTTGAAGTGCTGATAGCTATGCTTGTACTCGGTATCGGTGTGGGATCTGGCCTGGCCGTCTACACTGTCGCTGTGCAAAATGTCTATCCTCAAAAAATTGGCGTAGCATCTTCTACCCTGGTGTTCTTTCGCCAGCTTGGTGGGGCCATCGGACTTGCTGCTATGGGTTCAGTGCTGGCTTCAACGTACATCCCGGCATTTCACGCCGCGCTACCGGCTACGCTCCGGCATCTGCTGCCTGCAAGAATACTGGGCGCGTTTGATAACCCGCTTGTCCTGCTCTCACCGGGTGGATCAGCACAATTACGCGCCGGTTTTGCGGCATATGGAGAGCAGGGAGTATCGATTTACAACCTGCTATTGCAAGCAGTGAAAACAGGGCTGATGCAAAGTATCCACAATGTGTTCGTGCTCAGCCTGGGAATTATCATCGTTGGACTGATAGCCGTGTTATTCCTCAAGGAAATCCCTTTGAAGGAACGAAAGAAGGGGGATCAACATCAGTAGGAGCAAGGCCAGCTTTATCAGGTCAACGCACATAGCTATGCTTTCAGCATACGCAACACACTCTCAACATCGGGCAGGCGAGCCGGTTCAAGGCCCCAATAGCTCATGCCGAATACCATCCCTTGAATGCACCATTCAAAGGCAGTCGTCAGAGGATCAGGGTCTCCTGCAACCACCTCTCCGGCAGCCTGCCCTTCGATGATAAGCTGTTTCAACGCTTGATGGCTCAACTGGCTCTCTTGCAACACCATCTCGTGCGTCTCCTGCGGCACAGCATTATTCGTTAACGCCTGGAGTATTAACATCTCGTATTCCGGCTCATCCTGCGCTTCTCGCAATATTTCTGAAGTCAACCAGCGCAGGCGATCCCAGGGCGTCCCAGGCTGGACTCGCGCACTCTGCATAAGTTCGAGCGCGCCCTGCAAGGCATATTGTAACAGGCTGGTGAAAATAGCCTCTTTATTAGCGAAATAGTGATAGGC
>CATPCK010000744.1 GCA_955652655.1 uncultured Ktedonobacteraceae bacterium
GACAGGCCGCCAATGGCGCGGTGCGCAGTGTCAGCAATGGTACGGTATTTGTGATCGACGTAGTTGACGAGATCAACCGCGACAAAGGTTTCGATGTTTTGGCGCTTATCAAAGCTATTCCCCCACTCGCTAGTCTCTCCGCTGCGCCCATTCCCATCAGGGGAGATCATGATCAGTTCAGGAATCTCTCCCTGCGCGATTAACGTGTCGGCAGATTGAGCAGCCTTGCCCCCCGTAAACCAATCTCGCTGGCTCCCTGGTGAGCCATGCAGCAGGTAGAGGGTTGGATAGCGCCTTGTGCGTCCCTGCGGAGTAGAATAGGAAGGAGGCAGGTAGATCAGAAATGCTCTTTTCTGCCCACCAGCTGCTGGGCTGGCCAGGCTATCCTCTACAACTGCGCCCTGTACTGGTGTGTCATGTGTCTTGCTCTGGGTAGGTACACTATGTAGACCAACGTCTGGCGAAAACAGCAATAAGTCTCCCGAGCCACTTGCCAGCACTAGCAGGATCACCATGATCGCGACCCCTAACCAGGAGCCGGTCATCTCTAGCGCCGTTTTTGGACGGGTGGGCAATGGCGTTGTGGCTTTTGTGGCCCACAAAGACGTAGCTCTCCCTGGACGGAAGAAGCGATTCCAGGTGAGCGCTCCCAGTTGATAGAAAGGATCAAGCAGCACTTCACCTACTGCTTTCCCGACTGCTGCCCCAATAAAACCACTCAGCAGCGCCAGCGCAACCATGACAATCGCCGTGTGCAGCAGGGCTTGTTGATCGAGCGCCTCCAGTCTTCCTCCGGGATCATATGCCGGCTGTTGCTCGAGGTGAATAAAATTGGCGAGATAACCCGGCCAGAAGGCAATGCCAGCCCCAATGATTGCTCCTACTCTTTGCCGTCCCAGCGCTGCTCCAACCAGTGCCGCACCCGCCACCAGCAGGAGCGCAGCCACCAGTTGGGCACGCAGTGGGTCGAGGCCTATGTTAATGATCGCCGTGGCTACGTTGCCAATGACAGGTGTGTTGAACAGAAGAAGAGCGCCCAGGAAGGCGATGAGCGTTGATAGAAGGAAAAGCACAAGCGAGATCGGCCGCACAAACGGAGAGTGATCTTTAGCACTGTAGAAAGTTTTGTTCATTGAGTTCCTCCGCTTTTAAATCCCTCCTACTTATTAGCCAGTGCCAAAACTTACGACCAGCAAATCGAGCGCCATTTCTGGCGTCATGCGGCTGCGTTTGAGCGCTGCATCGGTTGCCAGTAATTGACGGTAGGCATGCTCCAACTGGGCAGGCGTGAATTTTCCTACCTGGCGCGCCGCCTTCTCCGCCACGAAAGGTGCTATCCCAATCGTAGTAGCGATCTGTGCCGCTCGCATGCCTTTCTGTGAGAGCTCTTTGACGAGCAGCAGCGCGCGAACCTGCGTGATGATCGTGCTGATGAGCCTGATGGGTGGCTCTCCATCCGCCAGCAGGTCGTGCAAAATGGTGAGCGCCTGTTTTTGATTGCGCTGCGCCAGGGCGTCGGTCAGGTCGAATATGCGCGCTTCCTGCACCTGGGCGGAGAGCAGACGCACATCATCAACAGTGATCGTGCCCCCGTCTCCCACATATGTTGCTATTTTATCGAGTTCATTGGCCAGTAAGCGCAACTGGTTGCCAATGTAATTTGCCAGGAGAGCGGCCGCCTCCTCGTTGATTGACACACCAATACTCTGTGCTCGTTTCTTAATCCAGCTTACGAGCGCAGCGCCTCTGGGGAGAGTACTCTGGACCACCTTGCCATGTTCACTCGCCGCTTTGACTAAGGGATTACTCGCCTCCAACAGCTCATCGACAAGCACGATCAACACCACTGAATCTGGTAAGTGAGAAATATATTCCGTCAGCCCTTTTTCAAAACCTGCCCTGGTTTCCGTACTTCCCTTCCCACTCTTCTTGCCCTTTTTTGTCTTGCCGCCTTTTCCACCTGTACCAGTCTCCGGTGAGACCTGCGTTGTCGCGCCCTCGTCTGCTGAAGTCGATACCGGGCTTTCTCCGCGTCGCTTTTTTGGCAATCCTTCCACCACAACAAGCCGCTGCTCAGCAAGAAACGGCAGCGTATTACAGGTAGCGATGATGGTCCCTGGATCGACCTCACCGCCATTGAAAGTATCCTGGTTATACTCAAAGTCACCCTGGAGCCGCAGCTTCTTCAGGTGCTCCCGGTTCGTAAATTCATCGTCGCCATGCAGGAGATAGAACATTGTTCTTCTTTATTCGTGGGCGACCGCTGATGGTCTGCGGTAGTCCCTGCGATTCCTCCGTGCCACAATCAGGTCCAGGATGATGGCCGCAGAGAGACCGAGCACCGAGCACAGCAAGACTGAGCCAAAGAATGTCGCCGCTGGATTTGCGTTCGGCAGGGGCTGGTCGAAGATAAGGGTGCCGACCAGGCCAAGGATAGCGAGGAAACCGAGCAGGGTGCCGGCGAACGCTCCCATGACGACCGTCATCCGATTTTTCACTTCGCTCAGCCAGAAGGCGAGGAAGAGTGAGGTTGGTAGTGCGAGGATGAATCCGCAGAAGTCCGCGATGAAGGTACCGTCTATAGGTACTTTGAGTGCTGGTAGAAGTTGAGACAGGTCCATGTATATCGATGCCTCCCTAAATGCGTGTGATGTAACATGTGTATGTTGCCCCTATTATAGCCAATCCGCCAGAAACTGACAACGTATTAAAAGAGGAAGAGGAGGAGAGAAAGTTGGTATTAACTTTCTCTCCTCCTCTTCCTCTTTTCTCTTCAACTAGAAATCAAATGTTGCTAGTTTGATTGGCGAGTGCGGCGGCGCCTGCGACTTTGAGCCTCAGCCTTACGCTTACGACGAGCCTGAGGACTCTCGTAATGAGAACGCCTGCGGGCCTCAGAGAGGATACCGTCTTGTTGAACCTTGCGGTTGAAACGTTTGAGCGCCAGCTCAAACGAATCGCCCGGGTTCACTCTGACTTCACTCATAAGTTGTTACCAGCGTGATCTGCGATCGCTGGAGCGACCGGAGCCCTGCGCCTGGTAGCAGTTGCTGCAATATACCGGCTTGTCACCGCGGGGCTGGAAGGGCACTTGTGCCTCCTGGCCGCAGCTGGAGCATGTGACGGTATACATCTGACGTGGCTCGCGGTCCCGATAACCACCACCACCACTACTTCGACCACCGCCGTAACCACCACCCTGTCCCTTGCGTGCGGCTCTGCACGAGGGGCAGCGGCTCGGAGAATTGGTCAGCCCGCGGCTCGCGTAAAATTCCTGCTCACCAACGGTAAAAACGAACTCTGAATTGCAATCGCGACAATACAATGTCTGATCAGCTAATGCCATGTTTCTCTTTCTCGATTCCTGGGTTTACAATCCCAACAAATGTTTCGTGTATCGCGCGGCTTGCAATAGACTATCTACTCCTAGCAACAATGCACTATACAACGTTCTCTCAGTATAACACATAATCCAGCAAAAATCATCCCTTTCTGAAAATTTTAATAATCTGGTATGAAATTGGTACTTACGGCTCTCTGAAGAGGCATATTCTCGATCATTCACAGACCTTGTTTGTCCACCCCATAATCTTCTGTATACTCCATAACCTTGCAACATGTCCTCTCTCTCTGCGTATACACTGTAGAATACAGAGAGATA
>CATPCK010000745.1 GCA_955652655.1 uncultured Ktedonobacteraceae bacterium
CACGAAAAGTGGGTGGAAAAAACGAAGAGGAAACAGTCCTTCCGTAGGGGCGGGAGTGGTGTGGATGAGGAGTGTGGACCCTTGTAATCGCCCGCGCTGGGGAGAAGCCAGGTGCCGTCCTGCCTGGGAGAATCCAAGGGCCATGCGGGCGACCACATGGGTCCCCACTCCTCATCCACACCACTCCCGCCCCTACGGTTCCTCCGTGGCTTTCTCGCTTCTCCCGCCCTTGTTCGCTTCGGTTGAGGTCTATTGGGCGACCGCGAGGGTCGCCCCTATATTTTGTTAGTGCGTTATGGCTACTGACGAGGTTGCTTCGGCGGCATTCTCGGGGGCTTGACTACTCGCCGCGCTTCTCTTGCCGCCGCGTAGTGGAATCTCCTTCAGGAAGAAGATTGCGACAAATCCTATGCACATGAGTACGGTGCTCAGAATGTATACGTTGTGTATACCACTCGTCAAGCCAACCTTCACTGCTTCCAACAGTTGATCGTACAATGCTTTACCTTGTGGACCGAAGGCTGAGAAGCGTGCCAGCAACTGCTTCTGGATGTCCGACGAGAGCAAGACGTTCGGATTGTTAAAGACACTGAGTACCTTCGCAGGAATGACCGCTTTGACTTGAGGCGGAATGGCATTGTAAAAGGCGGGTACATAGGTTGAAGTTAAGATCGAGCCCATTGCTGCTACCGCAATTGTGGCACCAATTGAGCGGAAGAAGATCAGTGCTGATGTTGCCTGGCCAATCATATTTGGGAGTGCATTCTGCACGATAACCGTGTAGAGTGACATACTGAAACCAAGGCCAAGACCCAACACAATCATCGCAATGATCAGGTCCGTATTGGTTGAGTTCACATTCAGGCGCAGCAGCAGTAACGATCCGGCAATAGTGATCGCCATACCAACAAATGCAATCCATTTGTACTTGCCAAAGCGCGATACCAACTGTCCGGAGACGATACTACTGAGTATCAAGCCACCCATCAATGGCGAGAGGAGCAGGCCACTATTGGTGGCTGAGATGCCTAATACACCCTGGGCATACAATGGCAAGAACAGGATACTCCCAAACATTCCCATGCTCGTGATCATCGTGATAAGCACCGATACCGTGAAGATACGGTTCGTAAACAAACTTGGACCGATAATTGGCTGTGCGTTCCGCCGTTCCAGGCGGGCCTCGTAGAGGATAAACAGAGCCAGGAACACCACTGCTCCACTAAACAGGCTAATAACCTGCCATGAGAGCCAGGCATATTGAGAACCAGCCCAGCTGAATCCCAACAGGAGCGGTACCGTGCCGAAAATCAATAATAGCGCCCCAAGGTAATCGATCGAAACTTTCCCCGTATTTTTGCTACGGAGTGGTGGCATCAAGAAGATGAGCACCAGGAGCGCGACAATACCAATCGGCAGGTTGACATAGAAGACCCAGCGCCATGTAGAGTGATCGGTAATCCAGCCACCTGCTGTCGGACCAAGGATGGAAGACAGGCCGAAAACACCACCTGTCAACCCCTGCCATTTGCCGCGTTCGCGAGGTGTGAACAGATCCCCAACAACAGCTATAGCGATTGGCAGCAATGCGGCTGCGCCCAGACCCTGGAACGCGCGGAAGGCGATCAACTGATTCATCGTCTGGGCTGCTCCCGAGGCGGCCGAACCTATGAGGAAGAGCACGACGCCGATCAAGAAGATTGGCTTTCGCCCGAAGATATCGGAGAGCTTTCCGTAAATAGGGACCATCACGGTTGATGTCAAAAGGTAAGCGGTCGTTACCCATGTATAGCGATCGAAGCCTTGCAAATCAGTAATGATGTGAGGCATGGCCGTACCCACAATCGTTTGATCGAGGGAGGCGAGCAACATGACGAGCAAGACACCTGCCATGGTTAAGAGTGTCTCTCGGCGCGTGAAACGTGGAGTATCTAGGTCCTGGTATGTAGAACTACTTGCTACAACCATCTCTTCCTTTGTCAATTCTTGCGATACTTTTTCCATTAAAACGATCCTTTATCTCTCCAGGCGTGAGGTAATTCCTATAGAATTCATTCCTGATGAGGGCGCATCTTCTTCAGCATTTCTATTTCTTCCTGACCGCGTGCCACCAGCTCTGAATGCCATTCGTCCTTGTATTGACGCATTGTTTCGACAAGCGTCTGAGCTACCGCGAGATTCCGGTACCATTTGTGGTTTGCTGGCACAATATACCAGGGGGCTACATTCGTACTGCACCTCGATAGCGCATCTTCGTATGCTTCCTGATAAGCGTCCCAATACCTGCGCTCAGACCAATCGCTTGCAGAGAGTTTCCAGGCCTTATCCTTATCCGTTTCACGGGCCAGCAGACGTCGTTCCTGCTCGTCGCTACTGATGTGTAGAAAGAACTTGAGGATAATCGTTCTACTATTGGCGAGCAATTGCTCGAAATGATTGATTTCATCGTAGCGCCGACTCCACACATTTTCCGCCACAAGGTTATGGACGCGAACAACCAGCACATCCTCATATTGTGAGCGATTGAAAATGCCCATGAGACCTTTGGATGGAGTGGCTTTGTGGATGCGCCAGAGGAAGTCGTGTGCCAGTTCTTCGGTGGTGGGTGCTTTAAACGAATGGACAAAGCACCCTTGCGGGTTGATGTGCGAAAAGACATGGCGAATCGTGCCATCCTTGCCGCTTGTATCCATTCCCTGCAACACAATGAGCAGGCTGTGATGCTGAGCTGCTGCCAGGAGTTCTTGTAAGTCACCAAGTTCTTTGCTCAGGTCTTTCAGGTCCTGATCGATTGATGCATGATTAACGTGCATCGTATCGTTTGGATCGTAGTCCTTCAGCTTCACTTTGTTTCCTTCGTCAACTTTCCAGACGTATGGCATAGCATCTTTCCTTTCCAAGATTTCGGCTTAAAACAGGGTATGAAGTACTCTCTTTTGTAATGATACAAAATGGGAAGGAGAAACACCAGTTCTACGCTATCAATTGTAGTGCATGCAAATCTCAAATTACCAACCAGTACGATGAATGTGCGAACCCTCCTCTACGAAAAACAAGTGCCATTGTTACACACCTCCTCCAAAATAGGACTATTTCGTCATAGGTGCAAAGGAGAAGGTTGAGGTTTCTCAATGCCTGGTAGGTACTTTTCTGCCAGAAAATCATATACCAATGAATGTCCTATCTCCACGATGAGGTAATATCCTCTTTGGGTTATCTGTAATCAAAATAATTCAAGACGTTCCATGGCATATCAGATTAATCGTCTGCAATAGCTTTCCAAATGTGATGGACATCATGAATTACGTATGAGCAGATGACGAGTTTGCTAGCGTACGAAAAAGAGAGCGTATTCATCAAAAAGCGTTTTCCGTAAGTTCGCACCTGTATCAATGAGGGGTATGTAACGGGATGGATACAAGTGCTGGGTATACGCTAGTTCGTCCGGTGTCCTACCTGAGAGGAGGAAGAAATTTCTATGCAGCAGCGATACAGGCGCAAAGCCGCCTCGTCATTCGTGCGACGTAAACGTTTTTCACCGTTCATGCTGGTTGGCTTGAGCGTGCCAGTGGTGCTGACGTTTATTCTCTCGACAGTATTCATTCTGCCGCGCCTGGGTTCTCACGCCGCGGCAGTCAATGGCGATTGTACTTTGATTGTGCCTTCCAAACCCCTTTCAGCTCAGGGGTTGGCCACACCCTATCAACTCGTCGCAACTGATCCGGCGAACGGGCCGTGCAACGAGTCGAACAAGATGCAGGCAGCCTTTGTTCAGGGCGCGGTGATCGACCCGGCAACTGGCAAAATCTCCATTTACAATCCGCTCGTCATCGATCAGGGAACCCCGCCTGCGGCAGCTCCCGTGGTGGCACAACTCCCAGCCAACGGCGTGGTTGCGCTCTGGTTCGGGTTCAATGGAAACAATCTCACTTTGCAAAATACCAATGGCAGCTTGAGACAGGGTAGATGCGTCAATGGGGTCAATGGCTCCATATTTGGGCAGTTCGCCTACTGTAATGCCCCGGCCTTCTTCAGGGCGGCCAACAGGGCCATGCAAGCAGGTTTACTGACCGCTCCACCGCTTGGCATGGCG
>CATPCK010000746.1 GCA_955652655.1 uncultured Ktedonobacteraceae bacterium
AGCCCGATGCCTTTCAGGTTAAAAAAATCTTTAATTTTTTGATAGGTGGCATCATCTATACCGATTTGATTAGCGAAATTTTCCAGGTTCGACTTGTGCCCAGGTTGTATTTTCTGTCGATCAAACTTATCGAGTATACTCTGGCTGACCTTGAAGGTGATGCCTACGCGCAGCGACGTATTATCGGGTAGGGGGCCTACAACAGGTGAGCTCAGAGCCGCCTGGGGTATCCCTAGATCGATAGTGGCCATTTGCAAGGGAGCAGGGGTACCGCAGGAAGCAAGCACAGGGGAGAGTAAGAGGAATATTCCAAAGAAGGCTGCCGCTACGCGACGATGGCTTTTATACAGTAAACTTTTGAGCAGGGTCATTACGAGAACCTCCAAAACAAAAAATGTTATGAGTATGAATAATTCACGCACCCATAAACAATACAGTTACAGGCGCGTCTCTCTTTATCACGGCCTACCCGGGTAAATCAGTTCAATATTTTTTTGCGCCTCAGTTGTGGTATAATGAAGAGCACTTTGGAAAAGATATTCTACTCTTCAAGGATAACAAAAATATGCCAGAATTTAAGGTAGAAGCACCATTCCAGCCCACAGGTGATCAGCCAGTAGCGATTGATCAGCTGGTTGAAGGCATTACGAATGGCGCTAAGATGCAGACCCTGTTGGGGGTAACGGGGAGCGGTAAAACCTATACAGTTGCCAAAATTATCGAACGGATACAGAAACCGACGCTGGTACTTGCCCCAAATAAGACGCTCGCGGCACAACTCTTCAGCGAATACAAGGAGTTCTTTCCTAATAACGCGGTAGAATATTTTGTCTCTTATTATGACTACTATCAGCCAGAGGCCTATATCCCGCGTACTGATACCTATGTTGAAAAAGAGAGCATGTTGAATGAGGAGATCGAAAAGCTACGGCTCTCGACCACACGCAGCCTCTTTGAGCGAAAAGATGTACTGATCGTGGCCTCTGTTTCCTGCATCTACGGCCTGGGCAGTCCTGAAGAGTATGGCGAGGTGGTACTGACGCTGAAAGTGGGGGAGGAACGCCGTCGCAATAAGATTTTACGACACTTGACGGAGATTCAATACGAGCGCAACGATGCCAATTTCATTCGCGGTCGTTTCCGCGTACGCGGTGATGTGCTGGAGATATTCCCGGCCTACGAGGATATCGCGGTGCGTATCGAGTTTTTCGGGGATGAGATCGAGCGCATGACCGAGATCGATCCGCTGACAGGCGAAGTGCTGGGAAAACGACAGAGGTTGGATATCTACCCTGCTAAGCACTGGGTCACGACGCAGCAGCGGCTCAACGGGGCCATCGAGTTGATTGAGGCTGAGTTAGAAGAGCGGTTGGCCGAGCTTGAGGCAGAGGGAAAACTTCTAGAGTCGGCGCGTTTGAAGCAGCGCACCAACTTCGATATCGAGATGCTGCGTGAGACTGGCTTCTGCTCCGGTGTCGAGAACTATTCACGCCACCTGGCGGGACGCGGTGCCGGCGAGCAGCCGTGGACGCTGATGGACTACCTGCCAGATGATTATCTACTGGTGGTGGATGAGTCGCACGTCGCGCTGCCCCAGGTTCGCGGCATGTCTGCCGGAGACCGCTCACGCAAACAAGTGCTGGTCGATTTCGGCTTCCGCCTCCCCTCCGCGCTCGATAACCGGCCCTTGACATTTACAGAGTTTGAGGATCAGATCAACCAGGCCCTTTTTGTCTCAGCTACTCCCGGACCTTATGAATACGAGCATAGTCAGAAGGTAGTGGAGCAGGTCATCCGCCCAACGGGTCTGCTCGATCCGGAGATCAGCGTGCGCTCAACAAAAGGCCAGATCGATGACCTGCTGGCAGAGATCAGAAGACGGGTTGCGAAGGGACAGCGCGTGCTGGTAACGACGCTGACCAAGAAGATGGCGGAGGACCTGGCGGACTACATGCAGGAACTGAATATCAAGGTTCACTATCTCCACTCGGAGATCGAGACTATTGAACGGATAGAAATTCTGCGCGACCTGAGACTGGGGGTCTATGATGTCGTGGTTGGTATCAACCTGTTGCGCGAAGGACTGGACCTGCCGGAGGTTTCACTGGTGGCCATTCTCGATGCCGATAAAGAGGGATTCCTACGCTCAGGAAATTCACTGGTCCAGATCATCGGACGTGCCGCACGCCATATCGAGGGCAGTGTGATCCTCTATGCCGATACGGTGACAAGATCGATGCAATATGCCATCGATGAGACGTACCGCCGCCGTAAAATTCAGACGGGCTTCAATGAGAGCAACCATATCACGCCTCGCGGCATCAAGAAGGATGTGAAGAGCCTGTCGGAGCGCATCAAGGCGATGAGTGGCGTCAATGTGGAAGAGGCGGATGGGAAAGGGGTGGCAGCAGTTTTGGCCGGCATACCAAAGGAGGAGGCGCTGCGGCTGATTAAAGATTTAGAGTCGCAGATGCGCAATGCCGCCAAACAGTTGGAGTTTGAGAAGGCGGCACAGTTGCGCGACCAGATTATCGAGATCAGGCGCTCGATGATCGAGTAGGAAGGACTCTACTAATGGATAAGGCCAAAGTGCTTGAAATGATACAAACGGAACGGGCGCGCCTGGATGGATTGCTAGCACAGCTAAGTGCCGAGCAGATGTGCCAGGCAGCTCTGGAGAACCAATGGTCTGTTAAGGATGTGCTGGCACATATCGCCACGTGGGAGCTGCGGTGCGCAGGCTGGATCCTGGCAGGTTTGCGGGGAGAGCGGCCAGACAAACCTGAGAAGGGGTATACGTGGGAAGAAATTGATACACTTAACGAGAAGGCGTACCTGGAGAACAGGGTCCGCTCCCTCGATGACGTGCAGTCCGACTCACGACTTGCTTACCAGCAATTGCTGGGACAGGTACGGGCGCTCTCAGAAGAAGATATCACGAATACAGGGCGCTTCCCTTGGACAGATGGCCATGGGCTTGTCCCTTATATCGCAGCCAATTCCTATGAGCATTACCAGGAACATTTTGAACAGATCAGGAAGTGGTTGATTGATGATATGATGCAGGCTTAAAGCATCCCCCAACGCAGGACGACCGCAAGCCTGATCCAGGACGACCGCAAGGGTCGTCCCTACTATATTCTTAGCTCTCTTTACAAGAAATATTCTTCCTAATGGTACAATACTATGCGTTGGAACATCGCTAACCTGTTTGTCCCATGAGAAAGGACCAACGATTTCATGCATCATCACGATCACCACAAGGATAACTCCAATACCGATAATCACGAGCCAAGCCAGAGCGATTACTTGAGCGGAGCACAGATTATTCCACGACGAATTCATGCCAATATGACGGTCGCGGAACTGATAGATCAGCAATTCCAGGCGTATAATAGTGCGCGTTTGAATGAGGCGGCCCGCCTTTATGCCCAGGAAATGCTGGATCCCGAGAAAGATGTGACCATTGGCCTGACGATGGCAGGCGCCCTGACACCCGCTGGACTGGGCGGCTGCGTCATCACGCTAATGGAGAATGGTTTCATTGATTTTATCATCAGCACGGGTGCTAATCTCTATCACGATATGCACCACGCGCTGGCGATGACACTGCACCGGGGCGATTTCCGCCTGGACGATACGAAGCTGCAGGAAGAAGGGGTCATCCGCATCTATGACATTCTCTTTAAAGACAGCGTGCTACTTGACACGGACGCTTTCGTACGCGAGTGCCTGAAAAGCCTGCCGAACCGGCCGATTGCGACCTCGGAACTGCACCACCACCTGGGCACCCAGTTGCTCAAAGCGGGGGTCAATCCTGAGTATTCTGTACTGGCGCAGGCGGCACGCTGGAACGTTCCCATTTATACCTCCTCACCGGGAGACTCTTCGATTGGGATGAATGTTGCACGCAACGCCCTGGATGGCAGCCTATTAACGCTCGACCCGCTGGCCGATGTCAACGAGACCACTGCTATTGTTCACCATGCCACACGCAATGGCGTGATCATTCTTGGCGGTGGTAGCCCGAAGAATTTCTATTTGCAGACACAGCCACAACTATGGGAGGTTCTCGGCATCCAGAAAGGTGGGCATGACTATTTTGTGCAGATCACCGCTGATGCTCCCCACTGGGGCGGGCTTTCCGGGGCGACACCATCGGAGGCTGTTTCATGGGGCAAGATCAAACCAGATCAATTGAGCAGTACGGTGGTGATTTATGGCGATTCAACGATTGCGCTGCCGCTAATTACCGCCTACGCTGTGACCAAAACGAAGCCGCGCCCGCGAAAAGAGCTCTTTGCTATGCGCGAGAAGTTGCTTAAAGAGCTAAAAGAGGCTTACATTGCTGGAAAAGAAGGACGGCCCTAGCGGCTCCTTCAGCTTTTAGTTGGCTTTGCTGTGGGTATGTGGTAAGGTGTAAACGAGTTTAAGAAACTTCAGCGATACACTATCGAACGAGGGAGGAAACGATGGCAACGGAAGTACGAGTGGAAACCATTGTCTTACCTGGAGGTAAAATCGAAATTAGCACTCCGGAACTTACTCCGGGAA
>CATPCK010000747.1 GCA_955652655.1 uncultured Ktedonobacteraceae bacterium
CCTAGGGCCATGGATATCAATGACCGGGAGGAAGAAAATGGGCAACGTGTTGAAGAAATCAAACCAAAGGGATTTGGCTCTTATGAAAGAGCTTCTCGAAGCCAGCAAAGTCGTACCTGTTATAGCTAGACGTTACCCGTTACGTGAGGTTGCTGAAGCGCTCCGGTATGTTGAAGCAGGACATGCCCAAGGGAAAGTCGTCATCACTGTGGCATAAAATTGAACGAACCACCGTTCTCCGCGTGAGTTGCTGACCATTGCTCCTGCGTGCCTTTCTTCCAAAAGAATGCCAATCTTCAGATCTCTTGACTTTCCTTGAAGTACCCCTGTATTTATGGGGCTACATGAACAACGTATGCTCTTCCCTCTCATGCTCTTCTCTCGAAAAGGACACATAAAAATGACACAGACCATCGACAGTAGGAAGGGCTCTTCCTCCATTTCTTCACGCCCACGTCGGACGATCAGACGGCGTCTCTTGCGCTTCCTGGGCATACTCAGTCTGTCCCTTGTCGGGCTTCTGCTGCTCGGTCTGCTCTCTCAGGCCCTTGCCAGTGCGGTTGACGCTTCTCACTACCCCGCTCCAGGCAAACTCGTGGATATCGGGGGCTACCGGCTCCATATCAACTGTACCGGGACAGGCAGTCCAACGGTGATTCTTGATGCGGGGCTAGGAGGAACCTCTCTTGATTGGAGCAAGGTCCAACCAGGGGTGGCACGCTTCACCCGCGTCTGCTCCTATGATCGAGCAGGCTATGGCTGGAGCGATACGGGGCCAGGTCCGCGCACAAGCCAACAGATCGTAAAAGAACTCCATCTGCTGCTTGCTCATGCCCAGATAAGCGGTCCCTACCTGCTGGTTGGACATTCCGTTGGCGGATTGAATATGCGCCTGTATGCCTACCGCTATCCGCAGGAGGTGGCTGGCATGGTCCTGCTTGACGCCACGAGCGAACATCAGTTCGCCCAGTTTGGAACGTATCCGCCTGTCTTCCCTCCCCAGGCCGTGAGTGCGGCGGAACAACAATTGATGTTGTTTCGTGGAGTTGCCCTCTTTGGCATGGCTCGCCTGGCCTTACAAACGGGTCTCTTTCCCTTAGTAGACGCGGCCGCCTATCCCGCTGCCGTCCAGCCAATCCACCTGGCTCAAACTGAGCAAACCCGCTACTATAGCACACAATATGACGAATTAGCGGCCTTGCAGGAAAGTGCTGCACAAGTGCGTGCAGCACGCACAGCGAGCCCTTCCTATGGGCATCTTCCGCTGATCGTGCTGAGCCAGGATTATTCGCAAGATCATTCAGCACAAGGAAAGCAGATGGCAGCCACCTGGGACGCCTTACAGCAAGATTTGGCCTCGCTTTCTTCCAACAGTCAGCACAGCGTTGCTGGGCACAGTGGACACTATATTCAACTGGATCGACCTGATCTCGCCATCACGGCGATCCAATCCGTCTGGCAACAAGCACGGTAGTCAGGCACCAATGGTTGAGGCGAAGCGTGCAATCACTTGGTATGCGTTTCGTTTGGGCATGCGCTGTCCTGACCACGGCGTGGAGGCTGAGAGCGCACTGCCCCGTTCACAACAAGGAGACAGAACTCATGAAGACAAACATGGACATGAATCACACTCACGGCGAAGATATGGACGGAGGAGTGACCGACCTCTTCTCGCGGGACACGACGGGGCTGCCTGACGCGATCGCTCCCGAGACCGTTGTCTTGCAACCTGACGACGTCCTCGAGCTGCGGGCCGAACAGGTGCGCAAGCGCATCAATGATGCCACCGTCAAGATGCTGGCCTACAACCGCTCGATCCCCGGGCCCATCCTGAAGGTGGCGCAGGGCAGCGAAGTGACCGTCCATTTTACCAACGAGACGGATCTGGAAACCACGGTGCATTGGCATGGCCTGCGCCTGGACAACCGCTTCGATGGCGTGCCCACGGGAGCCCATCAGGGCATGATGGCACCGGTCCCCATTGGGGGTAGTTTCACCTACCGCGTGCGCTTTCCTGACCCTGGCATCTACTGGTATCACCCGCATATGCGGGAAGACTATACGCAGGAACTAGGGCTCTACGCGCCGATCATCGTGGTCCCGACCGATGCGATGTACTGGTCGCCTGTGAACCGGGAGGTCACCCTCACCCTCGACGATCTGCTGCTAGAGGATGGCAAGATCGCTCCCTTTAGCCGCACGCTGTCCGATCACACTGCCATGGGGCGCTTCGGCAATGTCATGCTGGTGAACGGCGAGACCTCTCCTCAGCTTTCGGCGAACCAGGGTGAGGTGGTGCGCCTCTACCTCGTGAACACGGCCAATGTCCGGATCTTCAACGTCCGTCTTCCCGGCGCGCGCATGAAACTCGTCGGAGGCGACAACGGGCGGGTCGAGCGGGAGGAGTTTGTTGAGGAGGTGCTGCTTTCACCCTCCGAGCGCGTGATTGTCGATGTCTTCTTCGAGCGCGCTGGCCAGTTCTCGCTTGAGCATCGCACGCCAGACCGGACATACCCCCTGGCGACAGTTATCGTACAGGTGCAGCCGAGCGAGCCCTCGTTCGCGCAGGAGTTTTTTACCTTACGCACCAGTTCCGAACTGGAGGCAGTGCGCGCCAAGATCGCGGCTACAGCTTTCCGCCAACCCGACAAGACACTTACCATCGTGGCCGAGATGCCGGGGATGGAACACCACGCAGGGGGGCATCATCCGGAGCCGATCGAGTGGGAAGACACCATGGAGGAGATGAATCGCATGTCCACACCCCAGAACATGTTCTGGAAGCTGGTGGATGGCGCGACAGGGGCCGCCAATCACGACATCGACTGGTCATTCACTGACGGCGACCAGGTCAAGGTGCGTATCGTGAACGCACCGGATTCGGATCACCCGATGCAACATCCCATCCACTTCCACGGGCAGCGTTTCCTGGTGC
>CATPCK010000748.1 GCA_955652655.1 uncultured Ktedonobacteraceae bacterium
CCCATGCACGTAGCACCGCGACAAATCGCCCGAAGAAAACGACCTTGCCACCATGCCTGCGAAACATATAGATCCCCACTTTCAACCTGCGCTCGTTGAAACCTATATACCGGCCATAACGGCGCAGCACACGGTAGCCTCCCTCCCGCCCGACAAAGAAGCCAATATTATCACCTATGATGGCGCCACTGGCTGCCGCGACAATCACCAGCGCAATAGAAAGCTGGTGCGTCGTCCCGGCATCGATGGCAGCAATCAGCAGCATCGTTTCGCCCGGGAAAGGAATCCCTGTGCTTTCAATAGTCACAAAGATAAAGACAGCCCAATAGCCATAGGTAGCCAGGAAATGTTGTAGGGTTGTTGTAGCCACATGGAACATATATTGTGAGTTTTCCCTCTCTATCACGAAACAGCTCGAAGGTATGGGGAAATCCGTTTCTGGCTTGCCACACTTCCTAAGAGGCCTCGCCATAGTAGCCCTTGTTTTCTTAAGATACGATAAAGAAGACAGAAGGTTTCATTCAACAACTTCATACACTAGCGTAACCCATCAGCTTGACAACATCAAACACGAATGGGTATGGTTACATATATGACAAACTTGCAATCTCTCTTCAACATACAGGGACAGACAGTCGTTATCACCGGCGGCAGCGGCGAACTGGGAAAACCCATGGCCCACGCCCTCGCCCAGCTTGGCGCGCAGGTAGCCATTGTCAGTCTTCACGCCGCGTCGTCCGGCAAAGTCGCCGCCGCCATCCAGGCAGAGGGTGGCCACGCTATTGGCATCGCCTGTGATGTGCTCGACCGATCAGCCCTTGCGCAAGCCCTTGCGCAAGTTACCTCCGCCTTCGGCCACGTTGATATCCTGGTCAACGCCGCCGGCGGCAACAAACCACAGGCGACAACATCAGCCGACCGCACCTTCTTTGACCTGGATAGCCAGGCAGCTGAATCCGTCTTTGCCCTGAACTTCACCGGCACCTTCCTCAGCTGCCAGGTCTTTGGCCGTGGCATGGCCGAGCGCGGGCAGGGCTGCATCGTCAACGTGGCCTCTATGAACGCGCTGCGTCCACTAACGCGTATCCCCGCCTATAGCGCCGCCAAAGCCGCCGTCGCCAATTTCACCCAGTGGCTGGCCGTGCACATGGCCCAGGAGTACAGCCCGCTCATTCGCGTCAACGCCCTGGCCCCCGGCTTCTTTCTAACGGGACAGAACCGCTTCTTGCTGACCGATGCCAGCAGCGGTGCCATGACCCCCCGCGGGCAGGCTATCCTCGATCATACACCCATGAAACGCCTGGGCCAGCCCGAAGACCTGGTAGGTGCCCTGCTCTGGTTGGTCAGTCCGGCCTCGGCTTTCGTCACCGGCATCGTAGTACCCATCGATGGAGGCTTTTCGTCCTTTAGTGGCGTGTAACAAACAGTCAGGAGCAAGTGATGATCTCTGGCAAAGGCTCGACAACCGCCATAATGACAGATGAAGACGTACAACAACTCGTAGCCCGTGCCTGTGAGCCCTTAGCGCTTGAAGGCAAGCGCGTACTCGTCATCATACCCGATGGGACGCGCACCGCTCCCATCCCTCTCTTCTTTCGCACACTGTACGAACAGCTTGGCCGGCGCGTAGAACAATTAGACTACCTTATCGCCCTTGGAACGCACCCACCCATGTCCGACGAGGCCATCGATCAACTAGTAGGCGTTCCAGCAAACGTGAGAGCGGAACAATATGCCAACGTGCGCATCTTCAACCATCACTGGTCACAGCCGGAAATGCTCCGTACCATCGGCGTCATCTCGCGAGAGGAAGCGGATAACCTGACCGGCGGCCTGCTCTCGGGCGAGGTCCCCGTCACCCTCAACCGCATGATCTTCGCATATGACCAGTTGATCATCTGCGGCCCGGTCTTCCCCCACGAAGTCGCCGGCTTCTCCGGTGGCGCCAAGTATCTCTTCCCCGGCATCGCGGGACCCGACATCATCAATTTCACCCACTGGCTCGGGGCCCTCGTCACCAGTATGCACACCATTGGCGTCAAAGATACCCCCACGCGCCGTGTCATTCACCGCGCCGCCGACTTCCTGCCAATCCCGCTGCTCTGCATGGCCCTGGTTCTCAAAGGCCATGACCTGCACGGCCTCTACATCGGCCCCCACAGCGAAGCCTTCAGCGCGGCAGCCGATCTCTCCGCGCAGCTCAATGTAATAACCATCGATAGGCCCTTCAACCACGTCCTTTCGATGCCCTCGACCATGTACGATGACCTCTGGACGGCAGCCAAGGCCATGTACAAAACAGAACCCGCCATCTCCGACGGTGGCGAAGTCATCATCTACGCCCCCCATATCACCGAAGTTTCATACACCCATGGTCGCCTGATCGATCAAGTCGGCTATCACGTCAAAGACTATTTCCTTAAGCAGTGGGACCGTTTCAAAGACATCCCCGGCAGCATCCTCGCCCACAGCACCCACGTCAAAGGATCAGGCACCTATGATCTTGCCACCAACACCGAAACGCCGCGCATCCAGGTAACGCTGGCAACCGGCATCCCCGCAGAACGCTGCCGCCGCGTCAACCTCGGCTACCTCGACTACCGCGACATCAACCCCCAGACATGGCAAGGACGCGAACAAGAAGGCATCCTTGTCGTCCCCCACGCCGGCGAAATCCTCTACCGCGCCAGAAACCTGAGCAACACCACCACGAAAGGACCACATAATCCGTAATAACCCGTGATAATCCGTAGGGGCGGGGGTGGTGTGGTGCGGAGTGGGGACGCTTGCGTCGCCCTCGTCCCTTTCCCCCCTGGGCGACGCAAGCGTCCCTTCCCTTCCTCCCAGCCACCCCCGCCCCTACGAGACGAGTCCGCTTCCCTCCTCGTTTCAAACAACCCTCCCCGTGTAAGCCCTTGTGGTC
>CATPCK010000749.1 GCA_955652655.1 uncultured Ktedonobacteraceae bacterium
GGTTGTTGCGCAACAGTAACCAGTTGGCCAATATTGTGAATGACCATGTTAGCCTGAATCCGTGGCTGCGCTGGATCTGGCATCATCGGCCGTTCCTCCTTTAACGCTCTTTCTCTTGAACACGTTATAGCACAGATGCAGGTTGTCGTCGAGTAGCAACGCTATTCAGGAATGTGGAAATTCCCAAATCCTCAAATAAACTTGCTCAACAGCCCCATATTTGTTACACTGATGGAGATGCAAGAAGCAGCAGTTCCCGTAAGGAGTATTGTCCGTATGCGAGCAATCGATGATGGCAGCGTAAAATATGCCGCAGTTCTGCGCCTCCTACAGGCCTGGAAACAACTGCCGGAAAGCGACCTCACACGCATGCTGCGGCGATACTACCTCATCACCGACGACTATCGCGAAATGGAGGACCAGGGCCTGCTCACCATGACGTTTGTGGGAGATGAATATATCGTCGCCGTCACCACATTAGGCCGTCTCTGGCTAGAACAGTACAACACCGAGGAAAATACCAATGTCCAATGATCAATATGAAGAAGAGGCACTGCCCTTTACCACCGTTGGCACCGACGAAGCGCAAAAAATGATCGAGGCCGGAGCTCACGTCATTGATGTACGCCAGCCAGATGAATGGGTCCGCGGCCACATTCCCGAAGCCGAGCTGGTTCCCATCAACGGCATTTATTCCTTTGGCAAAGCGCTCAAAGATTTAAAGCTGCCGGAGGACGAAGACGTCATATTTGTCTGCGCCAGTGGGCAGCGTAGCGCCTCCGCCTCAGAAATCGCCCTGGTCACTGGCCTCAAAAGTGTATATAATTTGGCGAATGGCATGAACGGATGGGTTGCTCGACGTTACCCCATCGAACGCTAAAATGTAGGGGCAGGGACAGCCCTACCCTGGCGGGCGAATGTTTACCTGGGCAAGCGAAAATCGTCTTGACGGTGAATATCGCCTTAGTGGGCGAATGATCGCCCTGAGAGGAGTATCCCTATGCCTCTACTTGAAGGGAAAAAAGCCCTTATTTTCGGCATAGCCAACCATCGCTCGATTGGTTGGGCCATTGCTCAATCCCTGGCCGCCGAAGGTGCTCAGCTTGCTTTCTCATACCAGGAACGTATGGAAAAGTATGTGCGCGACCTTGCCGCCAAGCTTCCCGGTACCGAAGTGATGGAATGTGACGTCCAGAACGATGAGCAGCTCGATTCAGCCTTCGTGCGGGCCAGCGAGATCTTTAACGGCGAGCTTGATATACTCATTCATTCCGTTGCCTATGCCCCTCCTCGTGAGCTTGAGAACCCCTTCTATGATACGACTCGCGAAGGGTTCCACACTACCCTCGATATCAGCACTTATTCCCTGATCGCCATGGCGAAACGCGCCTTTCCCCTGATGCAGGCACGCGGTGGTGGCAGTATGCTAACCATGACCTACATGGCCAGTGAGCGCGTAGTGCCAAAGTATAATGCCATGGCCGTCGCCAAAGCCGCCCTGGAGTGCAGCGTGCGTTTCCTGGCCTACGAACTGGGAGAGCATAACATTCGCGTCAATGCCATCTCTGCTGGCCCTCTGAATACCCTCGCCGCCCGAGGAGTCTCCGGCTTGACCCAATTTCGTGAACATATGAACGTCGCTGCGCCGCTGCGTCGCAACATTGACCAGAGCGAGGTCGGTGACGCTGCTCTCTTCCTCTGTAGCCATCTCGCCCGTGCAATCACAGGAGAAATAATGTTTGTGGACGCCGGTTACAACATCATGGGATTTGGAGACACAAAATAGTGTAAGAGAGGAGAAAACCGGCATCAGCGATGCCGGTTTTCTCCTCTCTTACACTATTGATTTCTTAGTGCTCGAAACGGCGACTCGTGGGCGGTTCAGGTGCAGGCTCGCCGCAGATACTACAGAAGCGCGCATTAGAACGATTCATATGCCCACACGGCCATGGTCGCAAAGTACCGGAGACAACCGTCTGCACTGAAGTCGATGACTGCTGAGCCGGTTGCGTTGTATGAGTAGCGGACGGTGCGCCAAAGGCCGTCATCCCATCATCTTGTGATGCCCCCTGCTTTTGTTGCCCGGCAACTACCCCTGGCTGTGAATTTGGCCCTCTCTGCGCGATAGTGGCAGGTCGTGTCCCCTGATCCTGCGATACTCCTGCCGCGTTAGCTCTTTTGGCAGCAATTGTTTTCCGCCGTCGGCGGAAAAACACCATAAAGAGCAGTGCTCGCAGCAGAATAAGCACTATGATACCGCCAATAATCCAGGCTAAAACCAGGAATGTATTTGTTGGAGCTGGACGGGTGGCAGGTGATGTGGTCGATGATAGTTTCTCGGTTTTAGCCTGTCCCTGCGTATATGTCAGGTACGGTGTAACCCCTTTGAACAGGGGATATTTTGCTGCGATCTGCTCAAATTCCTGTTGGGCCTTGTGCCAGTGGCCAGGAGCGTTGGACGCGTAATCCGTCATAGCCTTGCTCCATGCCTGCTGAAATGCTCCGGGAGCCGTGTTCAGGTTGAGCGATTGTACCAGGTCGCGCGCGCTGCTACTCGCCTGCAAGAAGCTTGTGCCCCCCGACGAGCCGGAATTTACCAAACCAAAGCTCACAATGCCAACTACTGCTCCATTGCTGTCCAACGCAGGCCCACCACTGTCGCCATGCTCAACATTGCCTCCCACTTGAATCACCTGCGCGCCGGTATCAGTCGTTTTAATGGAACTGACACTGATCGTGTTGACCGAAGCCGTAAGAAGATCTGTCGGCAGGTTGCTGACATCCCCGTTGCCTGGGAAGCCAATGATCGTCAGTTGATCTTGCTGCTGTACACTCCCCGAATCGCCAAGCTGGACGCTCGCCATGTCGTTCATATTGACATGGACAATGGCCACGTCTCTTTGATTGAAGGAACTTTCTTTTTCGATACGATCAACCGTGGCATGA
The DNA here is from genome assembly GCA_955652655.1 of uncultured Ktedonobacteraceae bacterium. Classification (GTDB taxonomy): domain Bacteria; phylum Chloroflexota; class Ktedonobacteria; order Ktedonobacterales; family Ktedonobacteraceae; genus UBA11361. The sequence continues at coordinate 2,947 of CATPCK010000749.1, forward strand.
AGCTGGAAGGGCAGGCTCGCAAGATCTGTCGCAGTCAATGGCCCGGTATAGGTTGTATTCAGAAAGACTTCGCTCGTGGCCGGATCATACGTTGGTGACGCTGCCAGCTGTCCGCTCTTGAGTTCATGGTCTACATGGTCCGCGCTGAATTGAGAACCTGACTTGGCATTCAAATTGAAGTACGCCGCCACATCTTTCGCCGCCTGGTCGTCAAGAAATTGGCTGAGTGCCTGGTCATGTGGCGGATTAATCACATGGTCCGCCGTCAAAATGTCACCGTGAGCCGTTATAAACGTACCGCTGCCCGATAATTGCAGTGGATAGCTGTTGCCTGCACCCTGTGGAAAAGTCACGCTGCTAGTCTGAGAAAAATGGACGGTCAGGTGACCGCCAAGTGACGTGATAATGCGTACCACAGCGGGCTCGGCGATATCCACCGCGCGCACGACAGGATCGGCGACATTGCCACCGGGTCTGCCGCTGGCATATGCAGTTGATGCGGTCACTGTTGTGCTCATGATAAAGAGGCACGCAAATCCAATCACCAGCACCACATGGAAAAACCAGCCTTGTAGATGTGATTGTGTGTCTGTAGATACTGATCTATACATAATTAGCAATTTGCCCTTAGTTACAGAAGAAAAGTACTTTTGGAAGTTAAATACATCATATCATATACAAACGAGAATACGTACAACCTCTGAAATGGGTTGTACCGTCCCCTTTACACTCGTAACATGAGTCATCCCGAAATTTCCCGATAGGCTTGAGAAGAGGTTTCATTCCGTAGGGGCGGGGGTAGGGTGGGGACGCTTGCGTCGCCCAA
>CATPCK010000750.1 GCA_955652655.1 uncultured Ktedonobacteraceae bacterium
AGACAGGAGCATACATAAGTGAAGGAGGCACCTCCTTCACTCATGTATGCTCCTTCACACAATCTGGCCATCCCGCATCGTAATAATACGGTTCGCCAGGTTTCCTACTTCTAAAGCGTGGGTGACAATGACAAACGTCTGACCATGCTCCAGGTTCAGACGACAAAGCAGATCTAAGATCTCCTGAGCGTTTTCGCTATCCAGATTTCCTGTCGGCTCGTCTGCCCATACGATGGCTGGATCATTGGTCAGGGCGCGAGCAACCGTTACTCGCTGGCGTTGCCCCCCTGAAAGTTCGGCTGGCCGGTGCCTGGCCCTGTTCAGGAGTCCCACCCGCTCTAACATCTCGAGGGCACGCCTGCGCGCCTTTTTAGCGGGAACTCTGGCGATAAGCATCGGGAGTTCCACATTTTCCACTGCTGAAAGCACAGGGAGGAGGTTGAAATCCTGGAAGATAAACCCCATGTGCCGCGCACGGTATGCTGTCCGTTCATTGTCGCTTAACTCGCGCAGATTGTCGCCCTGTATGAAAATGTTCCCCTCGTCGATGGTATCCAACCCCGACAGACAGTTCAACAGCGTTGTTTTGCCGCAGCCGCTCGGCCCCATAATAGCAACCATCTCACCGGCCTCTACCGCCATATTGATACCATTGAGTGCCTCTACATGTAGTTGTCCGCTGTGGTAGATTTTCTTTACCTGTTGTGCCTCGATAATCAATGACATTCCCGTTTTTCCATTAGCATTAACCAGATGTGTTTTCTTCACATTCTCAAAAAAATCTTGCTTAATAGCACCCATATATGCTATACTTCTGAGTTAGCGGGAGGCAAGAATCTCCCGCATACATGTGATTATAATAATCACTTGCTAAGTTCACACGCTCTCTGAAAAGCGGAAACCCTGGTACCCCTGAGTTCCATTTTAAGGATACTACAAGATTTGCGGATACTGCAATTTACGTTGATAATGAAGAGAGCGGAGGATCAATAAGGGAGGATCCATTTTTTGGCAAATATTATCTCAATGAAGCAGCTCCTGGAAGCCGGCGTACACTTCGGACATCAGACCCGTCGCTGGAACCCCAAAATGCAGCCCTTCATTTTTATGGATCGCAATGGCATCCATATCATCGATTTACAGCAGACGGTAACACGCCTTAATGAGGCCTACAAGTTTGTTGAGCAGCTTGCGGCCAATGGCGAAACCATCCTCTTTGTAGGCACCAAGAAGCAAGCACAGGAAGCTGTAGCGGAAGAAGCTAAACGCTGTGGAATGTACTATGTCAATCAGCGCTGGCTTGGTGGTATGCTCACTAATTTCCAGACGATTCAGTCGCGTATTCGCTATCTTCGCGACCTGGAAACCCGTAAAGAACGCGGCGATTTCGAGCGCCTGCCCAAAAAAGAAGTGCAGCGCTTACAGGATGATATGACTCGTCTGGAGCGTATTCTCGGTGGTATCAAGGACATGCGGCGTCTGCCGAGCGCGCTCTTTATCATTGATACACGTAAAGAACGCACGGCGGTCTTAGAGGCTCGCCGCCTGGAAATCCCCATCATCGCTCTCGCTGACACCAACTGTGATCCCGATGAGATGGATTATCCTATTCCTGCCAACGACGATGCTATTCGTGCCGTTCGCTTGCTGTGTGCCAAAATCGCGGATGCAGCCGTTGAAGGGCGTCGCGAACTGGAGGCCCGGCAGAAGGATAGCGAACCGAAGGCTATTGAGGGCGAATCAGGTGAGCCATCGGAGACGCCAGTGCCAGAAGTGAGCGAAGCCGAACTTGCGGCGGTTCCTCCTGCCTTACCGGCTGGGGAAGCAGAATCTGCAACCCCCACTCCTACCCCTGCTGATTCTGAACTCGTTGCGGAAGAGGCACTCTAAAAAAGGAATTTTCACTGGCGGGAGGTAAGAGGAGGACACGGTGAAGAGCAACTTCACACCGGGCCTTCTGCCTCCCGCCTCTTACTGTATCTGGCAGGGTTTCAGAGACCAACATCTATCCTGGCAATGACATATACAGAGTTATACGTTTTTGTCAAGCACTCGGATACCAAATTTATGGACAGAGGTCACTGTACTTCTAACAGTCATCTGAGTAGAATACAACTGTAAGATTGAGGAGACAAAAAAACATTATGAACTACGCGGCGGCTGACGTAAAGAAGTTGCGCGAGGAGACGGGCGCGACATTTGCTGATTGTAAAAACGCTTTGAATGATGCTGCAACCTGGGAAGAGGCTCTCAAGCTTATCGATGCGAAGCGCGATAAGAAAGCACAGAAGATGCAAGTGGCGGATCGTGAAACCAAGCAGGGCGGTATCTTTTCCTATATCCATCACAACCATAGCGTGGGAGCGTTGCTTGAACTGAATTGCAGCACAGACTTCGTGGCGCGCAGTGAAGCCTTCCGCAAGCTTGCCAGTGAACTGGCTTTGCAGATTGCCGGAGCACATCCTGCCCCAAAATATGTCAATTTTGAAGATGTCCCGGCTGAGGTCATCGCGGAGGCTCGCAAATCAATTGAAGAAAATGACCCCTCTATGGCGCGCGTTCCTGCTGGCAGGCGCGAAGAGGTCATTAATAACAAGCTGAAAAAGAATCTTGGCGAACAGGTATTGATGATGCAACCGTGGGTGAAGGATGATACGGTCGTCGTTGGTGACCTGGTACGTAAGGTGATTGCTGATACTGGCGAGAATATAGTACTGCGACGCTTCAGTCGCTTTGAACTGGGCAAGTAGCGCGTAATGGTGGAAGCCTCCACGCTTCCGCCGGGGGTCTACTGGACCTCGCTAACGTGCTTACAAGGCTGTGTCGCATGGGAGTACGAGAAATAATGTCTCAAAAGACTTCATCCCTTACGTATAAACGTATCCTGCTCAAGTTGAGTGGTGAGGCGCTCTGTTCGCAACACGTTGGGTTTGGTATAGATGCTGAGATGGTGCGCCGCATCGCAAGCGAGATCAAGCGCGTGCATGATTTAGGTGTAGAGGTGGCAATTGTTATTGGTGGTGGCAATATCTGGCGTGGGGCGGACGCCGCCTCGACAGGTATTGATCGCGGTACTGCCGATTACATGGGTATGCTGGCGACCGTGATGAACTCGCTGGCAATGCAGGATGCTATGGAAAAGTTGGGCATGGTAACAAGAGTGCAGACGGCTATCGAAATGCCGCCAGTGGCTGAACCGTTTATTCGCCGTCGCGCGCAGCGTCACCTGGAAAAGGGACGTATCGTGATTCTGGCTGCGGGAAGTGGCAATCCGTTTTTTACGACTGATACCGCTGCTGCTTTGCGTGGAGTCGAACTCAATGCTCAAGTTTTACTGAAAGCGACAAAAGTGGATGGTGTCTATGACGATGATCCCATGCGTAACCCGAATGCCCGCAAGTTCGAGGAATTGAGCTATATGCGGGCGCTGAATATGGGGCTGAAAGTCATGGACAGCACCGCGCTTTCACTGTGCAAGGATAACCACCTTCCAATTGTGGTTTTTGACCTCAATCAAGAAGGTGCTTTAGAAGCTATTATGCGTGGTGAGAAGCGTGGTTCGCTCGTTCATGATATGGAGGAGCCCCGGTGGGATGTACGCTAGGGGCGGCCCTGGAGCCGCTCGGATGACAGGCCGGGCACCCGTAAGGAGTGTCCCTACAAGGGAGCATTGCAATGGCAGCAGATATTTTCGAGGATGCAGAACGACGTATGCACAAGGCTGTTGAGGCCCTGCGACAGGATTTGTCCGCTATTCGTACTGGCCGGGCCAGTGCGGCCCTGGTGGATCGTATCCAGGTCGATTACTATGGGGCTCCAACTCCGATCAACCAGGTTTGCCAGATTTCCGTTCCAGAGGCACGCCTGATAGTCATTCAGCCGTATGAGCGTAAACTGCTTACCGATATTGAAAAGGCAATTCAAAAATCTGACCTGGGTATCAACCCCAATAATGATGGACAGGTTATTCGCCTCAATATCCCTCCTCTCAATGAGGAACGCCGCCGCGAAATGGTGAAAACTCTCCATAAGAAGTTGGATGAACATAAAGTTGCGATTCGCAACATACGTCGTGACGCGCAAGACAAGTTACGTGATCGTGAAAAAAAGAAGGAAATTACTGAGGATGAGCTAAAACGTAGCTCCGAACGGCTACAGAAGCTCACCGACCGCTACATCGATGAGATGGACAAGGTCGGGAAAACCAAGGAACTGGAGATTCTGGAGGTCTAAATTTTGGCCAGGATACAAGATCTCTTTTCCCCTTCACAGGGGAAAAGAAAGGTGCGATCGCAGGCTATTGCGGATTCGCTGTCAACATCAGAGCAAGCATCTCGTCCGTCACTCCGCCACCTGGCTATCATTATGGATGGCAATGGGCGATGGGCAACCAAACGTCACTTGCCACGCCTGGCCGGCCATAATGCAGGCGTAAATGCATTACGCCGGGTCGTAGAGTGTGCTACTGATGAAAACATCGAAATGCTGAGCGTGTATGCTTTTTCAACCGAGAATTGGGGACGGCCGCGTGCAGAAGTTGACGGCTTGATGCGCCTCTTCTGGGAGACAATTCGCTCGGATTTGGAGAAGTTGCACCGTGATGGAGTGCGCTTGCGCCATCTTGGTCGTTTACAAGATCTCTCGCCTGATATTCAGAAAGCTGTACGAGACTCCGTTGAGCTTACTCGCGACAATACCCGCATCGGCCTTAACGTCTGTTTTAATTATGGTGGACGTGCTGAACTGGTGGACGCCATTCGTCAGATCATCGCTGATGGACGTAATCCTGATACCATAACGGAAGAACTGATCAGTTCCTACCTGTATACACGCGATCTGCCAGACCCGGACATGGTTATTCGTACAGCAGGGGAAATGCGTGTCAGCAACTTCTTGCTGTGGCAATCGGCCTACAGTGAATATTATGCAACGCCAACACTGTGGCCTGATTTCGGACGAGAAGATTTACGTCAGGCTTTAGATAGCTACCATCGCCGGCAACGACGTTTTGGCCGCATCACTGTTCCTCCGACCACTGTCGCGCAGGGAGAATAGATGCGTGCATGGCGCAACTGAAGATAATGTACAATCGGATGCACCGAAAAAGGCTAACAGGCAATGGCGCATTTCTCTTGGTCAGCGCTGGCTGACCGCGGGTATTGCTATACCTCTCGTGCTTGTCTTCGTCTGGTTTGGCGGTTGGTGGGCATTTGCCGCGACGTTGCTCGTCGTCCTGCTGGGTACCCTTGAACTTCACAACATGATGCTCCACGCGGGGTATCGTCCACTTTTTGTAGTAAGCCTTGGGCTGAGTGTCCTTTTCCTTGTGGCCGCTATGTTTCCAGCGGAACGCCTTCTGCTACTTGAGATCGGCCTTGGCGCTGCCGTTCTGGTCTCTCTTCCCTGGCTCTTCTTTCGAAAAAAACTTGAAGGCGCACTGGTGGACTGGGCGCTCACCCTGTCTTTCTCCATTTACCTTGGCTGGCCGATGAGCTTTTTTCTATTGTTACGTGGCTATGAAGCTGGAAGAATCCCCGGGCCAAATGGCGCCTGGTTTTATTTGCCCGCTGGAGCCTGGTGGTTACTCGTCGTTTTACTGGGAGCCTGGGGTTTTGATGCTGCTGCTTTTTTTGCCGGGCACTATTTCGGCAGGCGTAAACTCGCTCCCAGTATCAGCCCCGCGAAAACATGGGAAGGAGGCTTTGGGGGCCTGGTTCTATCAATCGTGGCTGCCTTGCTCATCACTGTTATTCCCCTGGGGGTTCCCTGGTATCTGGCGATCGTGCTGGGGATTCTAATTGGAGTAGCCGCTGTCTTAGGTGACCTTGCAGAGTCCTTGATCAAACGTCAGACCAATGTCAAGGACAGCGGAAATATTATGCCAGGTCACGGAGGGATGCTTGATCGCATCGACAGTTTACTGTTTGTGGTTATTGTCGTCTATGTCTTCTCTCAGTTTGTAGGGAAATAGATCCTCCGAGCGCTGCTCTCGCCTACTTACCGTCTGTGGCAAATCGTCAAATGTGTAGGGGCGAGGGAGATGTGGAGAAGGGTGGGGACCCTCGTGGTCGCCCGCGCAATCTCACCCGTGCTATAATATAGAAGACAGCATATCTCTGTGATATAGCAACTGAAGCTAAAAACTAAAAAATGTAGGGGCACCCCTTGCGGGTGCCCGCCCACGACCAGGCAAACAAACGTATATATTTAAAAGTGATACTATGTACCAGTTTTCCCTGTCGATAGAAGA
>CATPCK010000751.1 GCA_955652655.1 uncultured Ktedonobacteraceae bacterium
GGTCCCAGGAAATCGGGAGCCGGCAAGCCCAGGGCCTGGATGCCTTTGACGATGGGGGAGAGGGAGGGGTCGTAGAGATAGCCCCACAGGAGAGCGGCGATGATGCCGGGGATGGCAAAGGGCACAAAGAAGGCCAGGCGGAAGAAGGCTTTGAAGCGCACCACCGTGGAATCCAGCAGCAGGGCGAAGAGCAAGGCTAAGCCGATCATGACCGGGACTTGCACGATGCCAAAGAGCAGCACGCGTCCCACGCCGCTAAAGAAGTTGGGGTCATGGAAGACATCGACATAGTTGCCCAGGCCGTTGAAGCTGACGGTGGCGGCTCCCAGGCCCAGGCCACTGCGCTCAGAGCGGAATAAGCTCTGATAGACGGCATAGAGGATGGGCACGATAAAAAACAGCAGGAACAGCACCCCGAAGGGCAAGATAAACAGATACGGTGCGAAGGCCTCACGCCGCAAGGTCCGTGAGGGCCGCTGTGCATGAGGGGGTGCGTGATCAAGCGAAGTGATCTTTACATCCATCTACTCATTTTCCTCTCTTGCTTGTACGTGCTGCTCCTTCAGGTCCCCTTTGGGACCGTGAGAGCAAGCGAGATGTGCTCCTAATCTTGAACGACGGTCTGGTGGATGGGCGAGACCTCCATCGTTCCAATCGGATGGAGGTGCTCGCCACTGCAGCATCGCCTCTGCTCTGCGGACAGATTACCAGCAGAGCAGCCGTGGCAGCATGACACAGCGTAGCAGGGCTGCTAGGTCGTGACACTGAAGCCCTGCTTTTGCATGAAGGTGACGGTACTTTGCTGCACCCTCGTCAGGGCATCACTCAAGGTGCCCTGGCCATTGATGGCATTGGCGAAATTGTCACCCATGTCGGTGTAGACCTGGTCGATGGTCGGACCCCACACGAAGTTGGTATCCACCTGCTTGGACGACTGCACGAAGACGTCGTTGATCACCTGATTGCTAAAGAACGGCTGGGGGCTGTTCATCGTGGACGAGCTTAAGGCCGACAGCAAGCCCGGATACGCGCCACCCTTAAACTCTGTTTCCGCACTCTGCTCGTTGTTACTGATCCACTCGGCGAACTCGGTGGCCTCCTTGGGATGCTTCGAACTCTTGAACACGGCGGTCGAGGACCCGCCCCAGTTGCCACTGATGGTTTGACCCGCCTGCCATTGTGGGAGGGAGGCGACCCGCCACTTCCCAGAGGACTGCGGGGCATTTTGCTCGATGATACCGGCACCCCATGCCCCGGAGAACCAGCTGGCGAGCGACCCGGTCTGCAGGTCGTGGTACCAGCCATTGGTGAAGTCCGGCTCGGTCTTGACCAGCTTCTTGTTGATCAAATCTTGCCAGTAGGAGGCGACCTGTTGGGTTTGCGGGTTATTGATAGAGACTTTCCAGGATTGGCCATTGATGCTGAACGGACGCCCGCCTGCCTGCCATGCCAGCCCGGTGAACCAGCCTGGCTGCTTGGGCGGGAAGTCGGTCATGTACTCAGTGGGATTGGCGGCATGCAGTTTGGCCGCATCATCAGCGTACTGCGCCCAGGTGGTGGGCACCGGGAGATTGTACTTCTTGAAGATGTCCTCCCGATAGAACAGAGCCATGGGGCCGGTATCCTGCGGGATGGCAAAGATGGAGTTACCGAGGGTCACTTGACCCCAGGTCCAGGGCACAAACTGGTTCTTCACGGAAGCAGCGCCGTAGGGTGCCAGGTCGACGAGTGAACTGGTCGTCTCAAAGGTCGGCAAGAGCTGGAACTCGACCTCGGCCAGATCGGGCTCATTATTGGCCTTGATGGCCGTATACAACTTGTTGTATTCAGCCGTGCCTGCTCCTACATTGACCCAGTTGACGTGGATATTGGGATGGGTCTGGTTGAAGAGCGCGACTTGCTTATCCAGACTGGATATCCAGGCCCAGTAGGTCAAGGTCACCGGACCGCTGGAGGTAGTGCTGCTCCCCGAACTGGAGCCTCCACCACAGGCGGCGAGGGGAGCCATGAGCACCAGTGCCAGGATGACAATCGTGAATCGAGCCGCAGAGCGGCTCATCCAAGAAGGAAAGGAAAAATGCTGCATAGTCTGAGTACTCCTTTGGACGTGTAAATAAGAGAAGTGCAGTGACACCATGTGTCTGATCTAAGGAAGCCTATCTACGACTGTAGGGGCCCAATTTATTGCGCCCCGGAAACGCGCTAGAAGTCAATAGTACAGTTACCGCAACTGCATGCTCTCTGCACGAGAGTCTGCTGCATGCCTCATTGGCCCTCAGCTCGCGATACCTCCTTTCTCAGCTACTCCAGGATGATTGCTGGCTATCTTCACGTGGTTTCAAAGAAGGGGATGGCGGAGGCGCACAAGACTCGCGAGTAATCAGTGTTGTCGCCAGCTCTACGCGCGGACTATCAAGTGGTTCGCCTGCGATCAGGCGCAGGAGCATAGTGGTGGCTACACGTCCCATGTCGAAAAGAGGCTGGCGCACGGAAGTGAGACTCGGACTGACGATAGTGGTCAAGGGTATATCGTCAAAACCGATCACGCTCATACGTTCAGGCACATGAATGTTGCGCAGGTAGAGCGCTTTAAATACACCCATTGCTTGCAAGTCGTTACCTGCAAAGATCGCTGTAGGCGGGTGAGGCAAAGCGAGCAGAGCACTGGTTTGAGTATAGCCAGACTGGAGGCGAAAATCGCCGGGGCGAATAAGCTCGGGATCAATGGAAATACCAACTGCCTCCAAAGCAGCGCGATACCCTGCAATTCTATCCAAACTACACCTATGTGAGACTGGACCAGCAATCATAGCAATACGCCTATGCCCAAGCGATAGTAAATACTCCACGGCCATGCGTCCACCAGCCCAGTTCGTTGCTCCTACTGAGGGAACATCTGGGCCGAGTTCGCCACGATGATCAACAACGACGAAAGGAATCCCGCGACGTTGTAATTCATCTAAGCGAGAGGATTGACCATTGGCTAACACAAGAATCGCCCCATCGGTTGCACGATCAGCGATTTTGTCGAGCCATTGCCTCTCTCCAAAGGACTCGTCTTGCGTGAAAGAGAGTGCCAGGCGCAAGCCTGTACGCTCCAGAGCCTCCTCAACGCCACGAACGATCTCGGTAACATACGGGTTATCAAGACCGGGAACCAGGAGGTCAATAATCCCACTACTGCCTTTCCTGGGTCCTTTGGCCGCACTACTATAAACGTACCCGCTCTCTTTGATGATCTGCTTGATGCGCGCCCTGGTAGCAGGGGCAACATCAGGTCGCCCATTGAGTACGCGTGAAACGGTCGGAATAGAGACACCAGCTTGCGCGGCGATCTCTGCAATTGTACTACGCCTGGATGAAGTTTGATGCATTTTCTTGAAGATGATCAGCATCTCTAACGGAACATATCTATAGTATTTCCGAAAATTTTCCGTTTGTCAAGAGGAGGAAGGGGTTGAGAAAATATTCATCCGATGTACGGGTACGACCAGCGATGCGTGCCTGATCCGACCTCGATGGGTTTTGCGTCGTCCCCGGGAAGGGTGATGCTGGCTGTCGCATTGGGCGGCACCACGACCACGACCTCGATTTGCCCTCCCTCGATATTCCACGCGCACTCAGCCAGGCCGTAGGGAGTAATGTGCTGTGCGCGAGCACGCGTGAGACCCCCGCCTGGACGAGGCCGTACATCAAGCTGCCGATACCCCGGAGCGGCAGGCGCCAGACCACCTACCCTACGATGCAGCCAGTCGGCCACGGCTCCCAGGGCATAGTGGTTGAACGAGGTCATCTCGCCGGGATTGACCGAGCCATCCGGAAGGAGGCTGTCCCAGCGCTCCCAGATGGTGGTCGCCCCCATCGTCACGGGATAGAGCCACGACGGGCATTCACGCTGCGTGAGCAGGTGGAAAGCCGCGTCGACTTCCCCAACGCTGCACAGGGCATCACAGATCAAAGGTGTTCCGACAAAGCCAGTGCTAATGTGGTACCCACTCTCGCGCACAAGGGTTACGAGCCGTTCGCCAGCATGCCGGCGCTGCTCGACGTTCTTGAGCAGACCAAACTGCAAGGCCAACGCGTAGGCAGTCTCCGAGTCGCTGAGCACGCGTCCGGCAGATGTGATGTACTCGGCATTGAAGGCGTCGCGCACCTGGGCGGCTAGCCGCAGGTAGTGAGCTTCCTCCTCCGTTCGGCCAAGGACACCCGCGGCCTGTCCCAGCAGGTCGGCCGAACGGGCGAAGTAGGCGGTGGCGACCACGTGCGGGTCGGTGCGTGCATCTCCCGGCTTGTCTGGAGGAGCGCTCGGATCGAGCCAATCGCCGAACTGGAAGCCCGTGTCCCACAGGTGTCCCTCGCCAACCAGGCTGGCAACACGATCAACCCATGCTCGCATGCTCTCGAACTGTGCCGCTAACATGCCCGCGTCGCCGTAACGCTGGTAGAGCACCCACGGCACGATCACCGCGGCATCACCCCAGGCAGCTGCCGGGACAGGGGGCATGGGCAAGACATTGGGGACAACGAAAGGGACGATGCCCTCCGCGGCGTCCTGCTCAGCGGCCAGGTCTGCCAGCCACGAGGTCAGGAAACCGGCGCAGTCATAAAGGAAGCAAGCCGTGGGCGCAAATACCTGGATATCGCCGGTCCAGCCCAGGCGCTCATCACGCTGTGGGCAATCCGTCGGTATACTGAGGAAGTTGCCGCGCATGCTCCACACCACATTCTCGTGGAACTGGTTGAGCAGCGGGTTTGAGCATTCGAACCAGCCGGCGCGCTCCATATCGGAGTGGCAGATCACGGCCCGCAGATCGCCGGCCCGCAATTCGCCAGGCCAGCCTGTCACCTCGGCATAGCGGAAGCCGTGGAAGGTGAAGCGTGGCTCCCAGGTCTCCACGCCATTGCCACGCAACGTGTAGCGGTCGGTGGCCTGCGCGGTGCGCAGCGGCCGCGTGCATAACTCGCCATTTTCGATCACCTCGGCGTGGCGCAGGGTGACCGTCTGCCCCGCCTCCCCGCAAACGGACAGGCGGAGTCGACCAACGAGGTTTTGGCCGAAGTCAACAATGGTGCGGCCCGAGGGGGAAGTGGTGATGGCAATTGGGGCAACCAGTTCAGTGCGGCGCACCGGCGGACCGAGCGGTGCGACGAGCGTAGTGAGGTCTCTGTCGAGCCGTCGCACGCTGACCCAGTCGCGGTTATCGTAGCCCGGCGCCGACCAGCCCGATCGCTCCATGCGGGCATCGTACGTTTCCCCATCATAGATATCGCTGGCCAGCATGGGCCCCCTCGCGGCGTGCCAGGTCTCATCGGTGATGATCCGCGCGGACGTGCCATCCACGTAGTCGACCTCAAGCTGGGCCAGCAGCGCGAGCCGGTCGCCGTAGATGTTACGACGCCCACCATTGAAGCTAAGTCGCCCCCGATACCAGCCGTCGCCCAGCATGGCACCGATGGCGTTGCGGCCTTCGCGCAGGAGGCTCGTCACATCGAACGTCTGGTAGCGCAGGCGATAATTGTAACTGGTCCATCCGGGGTCCAGGACGTGATCGCCGACGGTGACGCCGTTGAGTTGCGCCTCGTAGACACCCAGAGCCGTTACGTAAAGCCGCGCCTTCGCCACGCCCGCACGAACATCGAACTCGTGGCGCAGCACTGGGCCGGCCTGCGGTCGGCTGGTATCCTCCTCCCAGTCGGGCGTCACGAAGCGTGCGGTCCAGTCGTCGGCCTGGAGCAGCCCGGCCTCGACGGGAGCGGGCTCGCTCCACGCTGATGGCTGTCCGTCGACGCCCCAGACCCGCATCCATACTGTGAGTCGCTCGCGGGACGAGAGCGGCGCGAATGGCCAGGACACGAGCACCGACTGGTCGGACGCGACCCGGCCCGTGCGGCCCCTGAGCCGACCATCCGACCCGTGGGCCTCAATCTCATAGCTGGCCTGACGCCATCCGGCGGTCGTGGTCGCGATAATCCAGGACAACCGAGGCTGCGCCTCGCCTATGCCAAACGCGTCACGCCGGTGCTCGAAGCGGATGTCGACGATGGTGACGTCAGATGCCCTATCGCCCGGCGTCGATCCGTTTTGTATCATTCCCTGATGTGTCACCGTATCTCCTCTTCTGTGTTCATGTTAGTTACCAATCTGCCCTGGCACCATGTCTTGACATAGTATACCTTCTACAGTAAAGCAGGCTTGCCGTCCCATTAACAGAGACCATTCCAAAAAGGATCAATACCTGCTAGAAGGGCTCATCCGCATCTTTCGCGCTTCAGGAAGTCAGCCAGAATTTCACCCAGGGGCCATATTCATTCTTTCAAGTTATGTATTTGATAAATAACATATATTGTATGAATAAAAGGGATGAAATACAATCAAGATGGAGTGATTGAGAGCATTTCAGGTTAAGAAAAGTTTTTTCTCAAAGCGGACGATAGACAATAACTATGAAAGATCGTACTTCTGACCATTCACCCGTTCCAGCGCTGGAACAGGGGGAACATGCTCCAGGTGGTTCACTTGAGCAGCTCCAGAACGTTTCCGCCGGTAAAGAAAAGCTTGCGGCAAACATTATCAGCTGGGTACTCCAGGGAGGGGTCATTCTCAGCGCCAGCATCATTTTGATCGGTTTCCTCATGTTGCCACTGCGTCCAGGTGGTTTTTCTGTCCAGAGGTTTCTCAGCTTTCCACAAACATTGAGCCAGGTTTGGGCGGGATTGCTTGTATTGCACCCGCAAGCGATCATCACGCTGGGCCTCCTGCTGCTGATTGCTACTCCTATCATGCGTGTCGCGGTATCTATTGTGGTGTTTGTATTGGAGCGAGATCGTCGCTTTGTGGTGATTACAGTTCTGGTGCTGGCTATTCTCCTGCTCAGTAATTTTCTTCCTGGAACCGTGGGAGCGAATGCAAGCCATAGCAGCATACAAAACCTCCACTTTTCGCTGCTCACCGTCTTGCTTATTTTCGCGGGATCGATTGTGGCAGGGATGCTCGGCTCTTTGGTAGGACTGGGTGGAGGAGTGCTGATTGTACCATTGCTGACCCTGGCTTTCGGCTTGCCCATTTATTTTGCGATTGGGGCAAGTATCATCTCGGTCATCGCTACTTCGAGTGGGGCTGCGGCGGCCTACGTGCGCGATCGCCTGACCAATCTGCGTGTCGGCATGTTTCTCGAGATCGCAACCACTACCGGAGCCATTACAGGGGCGTTCCTGGCAGGATTGCTGGCTCCTAACCTGCTCTTTGTGCTCTTCGGTGTGATTTTGTTGGTTTCTGTGCTCCCCCTGATACGTAAGATCGGCGAAGAGTTGCCCCAGGGGGTCAAGAATGATCGGCTGGCCAACTGGCTGCAGCTCTCTGGCTCGTATCCCGATCAACACCTGGGGCGTGAAGTAAGCTACCAGGTGACACGGACACCACCTGGCCTGGTGATGATGTATGTGGCGGGCATCATTTCGGGACTGGTCGGCTTCGGCAGCGGTACCTTCAAGGTATTGGCAATGGATACGGTGATGAGGCTGCCGATGAATGTTTCTTCCACAA
>CATPCK010000752.1 GCA_955652655.1 uncultured Ktedonobacteraceae bacterium
GTACAGCTCGTCGCACCTGGTTTGCTTGGAGAGCAAGAACGTCATAGCCGCTATCAGCAGGCCGCCGGCGCTTTTCGTCTGCGCGTTATCAAGGCACACCTGCATCTCCTGCGACAGCTCGTAGAGAAAGACGGCAGCGTTGTTTTACTCAGCGACATTCGTGGCTTTATCTTCGATGTTTATGGGACCGATCACGATGCTGAACACCGCCGCACTATGCCGCTGGTCCCTCGCACGCTGCCAGATCTTGTCCGTGAGAACTTTACCGTGCTTGAAGAGCAACACTGGGAATGGCTGACAGACCTGCCAGTCAAGGGAAGACCGGGAAGAGGATATGAAGTTGTTGGATATATTTTGAAGTGACTTTCATATCGGTAATGATGTAAACCGGAAATGTTCTGGCAAGGAGCCTCATTGCTACTGACAATGAGGCTCTTTTACTCAGTTCCAGGGTAACTCTACTTAGACATTGGAGATCGGCATATTTGCTACGTCCGTCAGCGCACGATCCAACAACTCGGCTGCTTCATCGATATCCTCGGCCTTCAAGATCAGAGGCGGGACCATGCGGAGCGTGCTCGGCCCAAGATTATTAAGCAGCAAGCCATGCTCCAATGCCTGCTGTACAACCGTCGGTGCGAGTTCGTGCTGTACGTGCACTGCCTGCATCAAGCCTATGCCGCGTGGGTTATCAATAAAATGATACTTCTCACAGAATGCCTCGAGCTTCGAGTGCCAGTATTCACCCATCTTCGCCGCATTCTCCAGGAGATTCTCTTCCAGAATAGTCTTAATCGTCGCAATGGCTGCCGCGCTGGCAATAGGATTGCCACCAAAAGTCGTGCCATGATCGCCAGCCGTAAAGAGATCGCTGCGTGGACCTGTCAGCATTGCACCGATTGGTACGCCACCCGCCAGTCCTTTTGCCATCGTCACTACATCAGGCACCACGTCAAAGTGCTCCCAGCTGAAGAACTTCCCTGTACGTCCCATACCCGCCTGTACCTCGTCGCAGATCATCACCAGGTTCTGCTCATCACACCACTGGCGTACGCCCTGGATATACTCTTTATTCGCAGTCCAAATGCCGCCCTCACCCTGCACTGCCTCAAGTAACACCGCCACCGTTTCCTCGCTCGTGGCTGCTTTTAAAGCCTGCAGGTCGTTGAAGGGAACCTGCTTGAACCCGTCGGGAATAGGTACCCATGTTGCCTGGTAAAAGGCCTGCCCGGTAGCTGCCGTCGTTGCCAGTGTGCGGCCATGGAAGCTGTTCTCCATACTGATAATGCCATAGGCGCCATCTTTATGTACACGCCCGAATTTGCGCGCCAGTTTAATTGCGCCCTCATTCGCTTCTGCACCACTGTTGGAGAAGAATGAGCGCATCCCATTACTTTGAATACCGAGTAACTCCGCCAATTCTATCTGGCGTATGTTGTAGTACAGATTAGAAACGTGTACCAGTTGCGTTACTTGCTCTTGAACCGCTTTGATGATAGCAGGGTGGCAATGCCCGAGTACATTCACGGCTATACCCGCTACAAAATCCAACAGTACCCTCCCGTCGCCGTCCCATACCCGCGTGCCCTCACCATGCACAAGCGTTATTGGCTGGCGTTTGAATGTTCCCTGGTAATACTTTTGCTCAAGTGCAACCCAGTCGCGTTTATTGGTCTCCGTTGTCGTCATCGCTTTCTCCTTTGAAAAAAAGTCTTATCTGTTCATGCCATGTTAACGTGTATAGAGAGTATTCTCGTCGATATAGCCGTGAGTCAGGTCACATCCCCATGCCGTTGCTTTACCTTCTCCTAAATGCAGGTCAATCGCCACCGTCACTTCGTTTCCTGCCATGGCCTGCCTGGCTGCCCCCTGGTCATATCGTGCTGCCAGGCCATGATTCATTACCTCCACATCACCAATGAAAATATCATATGTTGCCTGGTCCAATTTACATCCGCTGGCACCTAGCGCCGCGGAAATACGTCCCCAGTTGGGATCCCCTCCGGCCAGTGCGCACTGCCATAAGGGTGAAAGCGTAATCGCCCTCGCTGCTTTTACCGCGTCCGCCTTATCCCGTGCTCCGTTTACATGGACAATCATCAACTTCGTCGCACCTTCACCGTCGCGTGCCATCTCTCGTGCCAGGTATTGTGTCACATGACGTAGCGCCTGGCGAAATATCTCCGCCCCTGGATGGCCTGCATCGATTGGTGTATTACCTGCCAGCCCATTCGCAAAGAGGATACACGTGTCGTTAGTGGACATATCGCCGTCAATCGAGATCATATTAAACGAATCATCGACCGCGGCTTTTACCTCTGCCTTCATCCACTCATGGGTAATCGCTGCATCAGTTGTCAAATAACTGAGCATCGTTGCCATATTTGGATAGATCATGCCTGCACCCTTTGTCACTCCCCCCAGGCGCACGGTGCGACCCTCGATCTGAAATTCCAGCGCGATACGCTTTGGATGAGTATCGGTCGTCATAATCGCTTCAGAGAAAGCATTTCCCTTGTCTCTGCTCAACTCGATAGCCGCAACACCTGTCTCGATCTTCTCCATGGGAAGCTGGCGACCGATTATACCGGTAGAAGAACATAACACCATCTCGTTCTCCAGTTTCAACTTCTTCGCCACGAGTTCCGTCATATGATAAGCGTTGCGCAGGCCGACATCACCGGTAGCACAGTTGGCATTCCCGCTATTGACAATCACTGCTTGCGCTCTGCCACTCTGCAAACGTTCCTGGCAAAGCAGTACAGGAGCGGCCCGCGTGCTGCTCGTCGTGAATGTTCCTGAAGCGATACAGGGCACATCTGAAGCCAGGATAGCCAGGTCTGGAATTGAGCCATCAGACTTAATACCGCAGGCTGTGATGCCGGCGCGGAAGCCCTGTGGGGCAGTCACACAGCTATCAATCTCCCGAAATGTATCAGACAATGTTAAAATACCTCCTTCCATGAAAAAGTTCCCAGTCCTCATGACTCTCTCCCAGATAAAGTGTTGCCAATGCTGGGAACTGAAAACTGGGAACCAGGAACTCGTTGCTTACCCCCATTGTACTATGTAGTTTAAGGTAAGCACAACCCCGGGAGGACGGGGCTCAGGGAAACTGATGGCTCATGAACATATAAAGAGAGAGGGTAAACTGCACTTCGGACAGTTTACCCTCTCTCTTTATATGTTTTTATGGATCTCAATTCAAATCGCCATTCAATGGTGGCTGAAATTGCTGGTTCACCGGTTCTGGCAGGAGCTTCCCCTGCTCAGTACTTCCCGACAGCTTAATACCTGGTATTCCTGCCAATATCGAGGGTGACTCGTACTGATCATCGTTGATCGGCTGATTGAAGAGAGACTCAAAGAGAGGACCTTCTAGCGTCTCCTCTTTGATGAGGCGTTCGCTGATCATAATCATACGGGTCTTATTTTGCATTACGATATTATAGGCCTTGTCAAAGGCTTCCTGGATGATGTGCCGTACCTCTTCATCGATCTCGCGTGCCGTTTGTTCGCTATAGTTGCGCTGCTCGCCAAAGTCGCGTCCCAGGAAGACAAGTTCTTCCTTGTGCCCCAGGGCCATCGGGCCGATGCGGCTACTCATACCATACTCGGTCACCATTGAACGTGCGATCTTTGTCACCCGCTCAATATCGTTTGAAGCGCCGGTGGTAACATCTCCGAAGATAATGAGTTCAGCAACATGCCCTCCTAGAGCATAGGCAAGCATATCCTCGAATTGCGGTTTGCTCCACAGGTATCGATCTTCTGTTGGCAGCAGCATTGTAAAGCCGCCTGCCTGCCCCCGAGCTACAATCGATACCTTATGAACCGGGTCGGTATTTGGAAGTAATCGTGCTACCAGAGCGTGGCCAACCTCGTGGTAAGCTGTAATTGCTTTTTCTCGCTCGCTGATGATGCGACTCTTTCGTGCGGGACCAGCCACCACTCGATCAATCGCCTCTTCAAGCTCACTCATGCTAATGGTACGCTTATTTCTTCGTGCTCCCAGGATGGCCGCTTCATTCAGAAGATTGGAGAGGTCAGCTCCAGAAAAACCAGGAGTCTGCTTTGCCAGGGTGTCCAGCGATATATTTTTATCCAGGGGCTTCCCTTTTGCGTGTACTTGTAAGATTGCCACTCGTCCACGAATATCGGGGCGGTCCAACACAACCTGCCGATCAAAGCGGCCAGGACGCAATAGTGCAGGATCCAGTACATCTGGTCGGTTCGTGGCCGCGATCACAATGACGTTGGTATTCGTATCGAAGCCATCCATTTCCACGAGAATCTGGTTGAGGGTCTGTTCCCGTTCATCGTGTGAGCCGCCCAGACCGGCGCCGCGCTGGCGGCCAACCGCGTCAATTTCATCCACAAAGACTATACACGGGCTGTTGCGTTTCGCCTGGTCAAAGAGGTCACGAACGCGACTGGCACCAACTCCCACAAACATCTCTACAAACTCAGAACCACTGATGCTGAAAAATGGCACTCCAGCCTCGCCAGCTACAGCACGCGAGATGAGCGTCTTACCTGTTCCGGGAGGTCCAACAAGGAGCAGCCCCTTTGGAATACGTGCCCCGAGAGCAACGAACTTCTCAGGATATTTCAGAAACTCAACTATCTCTTCTAGCTCTTGCTTTGCCTCCTCAACGCCGGCAATATCAGCAAATGTCACCGTTGGTTTATTGCCCATAAACATACGCGCCCTGCTCTTCCCGAAAGAAAGCGCCTGGTTATTACTGCCCTGCGCCTGGCGCATCATAAAGATGAGTAATCCTCCTATTACAATAAAAGGAATGAAACTCACCAGTATATTCACCCACGTTCCCAAAGCGCTAGGAGGTTCGTATTGTAGGACTAGCAGGTGGCTATTTGAGTAGTTTATACCATTGTCTTTGAGGACCTGGGTTGTATCAAATGTATCATTAATGCTTGCTGCTTCCTTGGCCGCATCTGGGGTGTTTCCCCTCGTCAATGTAAGGGTATTGCTAGCGACGTTCAGCGTATCGTGCTGGTTTTTGTTCATGTCCGTCTTAATGTCCGCCAGGATGGTAGAGACATTCACCGATTGCGTATCGGATGGTGTACGGAAAAAGATCACAACCAGAACAATGGCCAGCGTAACCAGGAGCAATAAAAAGCTCGTTCTGATCCATTTCCCATTGCTCGACATCAATAATCCTCTCTATTATCAGGGCTGGTCGCACTTCTACAGGTTTTCTTATACAATGTATTGAACCGGAAGTACTACTACCTTGCATATGGCGCGTTACTCTTTTGTGGCTTATTATAACACACCCTGCTGTTAATCTCGTGAAGAATATCTTTCTGAAGTGGCGTTCCTCATACTGGACGCGCCAACACCAGCCCTCTTACCTCCTTTGCTCCTGCTGCGAAGAGCGGTGCCGCGCAGGCCTCCAATGTCGCCCCTGTCGTCGCAACGTCATCAACGATAACTATACTACGTCCAAAGAGCGCACCAGTTGCGTAAGCACGTGTGCAGAGAAAAGCGCCTGCGATATTCTGGTATCGTTGCTGCACTGAAAGACCTACTTGAGGAAGAGTAGCCCGGTGTCTCACCAGCATATGCTCATGGTATGGGATGCGCGACTGCCTGGCACAGACCTCCGCCAATAGCTGTGCGTGATTATAGCCACGTTGCTGTTGTCGATCATGGTGCAACGGCACGGGGATAATAGCATCGGTTACTATGCTGGAGCGACCGAATGTTTCTGCCAGTAATAAGCCTAATGGTTCTGCCAGTCGTACATTCCCGTCATATTTCAGCTCATGGATGCAGGAACGGAGGGGCTCTTCATAGCTGCTGACTGCGAATAATCCATTCAACCCTGCGGGATGGCTGTTACACGCTCTACAGATCATGCCTGGTTCTAGTATTGCTCTTCCACAGCGTTGACAGGAAGGAGGCATCACAGGCCCAAACTTTGCTATACACGATGAACAAAGTACGGTTCCGCTTCTCTTGCACCCGGCGCAGCGCGGTGGAAAGATAGTGTCGAACAACTGCTGGCTGCTTCGCTGTATCTCGCGCAATAGGGCTTGCTTTTTCACTCGACATGCTCCCCACCCTCGACGGGCTCCACAACATACGCATAATGCAGATTGGGCGAATATGTAATATGTACGACGTCCCCTCGACGCAATGACTTATAGACCTCTTCACTGATGGCGTAGGTCATAACCTGCTCGAGGGCGGATGCATCAATGAAACGGAGCGCAACGCCGAACCATGTACGTGTCGGACGCGGGGTTAATCCCGGACGACCGGCGCGTGTCTGTACCGCCGCACGTAAGCTGATGACTTTCCCTGTAATCTCGCAGCGACTCACCTTCCTGTCATACAAATCACGCCATCCCCAATAAGCCAATACTGCTGGATAGAGCAACAGAACAATGCCCAGGAGCAGCAATGCCACCGCGCCAACAAAAATTCCCAATGACCCGGAATTTGGCAGGATATAGTGCTGGTCGTTACCCTCCAGGGCATACAAAATATGCAAATTTGGTGAATAGCCCAGCAGAATAGTGTTGCTATCATGAATATCATGAAACTCAATTTCTGAAACGACCGGGATAACTTCGGTTGGGAAACCTATTGTATGTACACGAATCCTGAGGCGTAACTGTCCATCACCGCTGTTTGCAATATGGTGAGTCACGACACCAGGTACTTGAAGGGGCTGCGATACGCTATCCTCAATGCCAAATATCAGGGTAAACAGCCCGATACATAGCAGTAACAAAGCTACAAACGAAAGAAGCCCTCCGATGATACATGCATTTCGTGGTTTAATGCCAGGGCGCCAACTCCACCAGGAGACGGGTTCGTTCTCGAGTGCACTGGCTTCTTGCTTCTGTCGCATAGTTTCCTATATTCTCATGGCCAGGATGGAGATTAAGTTATCAATGATGAGTGAGAGGTAATTGTTCGCATTGTATCAAACTATCTTGCTGTGTACAATGTGATGCGTGCGACTCCCTCTTTCCCCTCGAGAAATTATGATATACTGAGGTTGCCTTAATCACATGATTATTAGGAGATAGATTATGGACGAGAAAACCATCACTGAACAGCCTACCATGGCATCACCAGCAGAGAAACCTGTTCCTGCATCCCCGGAGATAGTAGCTACTGAACATAGAAAAGCCTATGGCACGGCCAAGACCGAAGACTTACGCGACTCAGGCAATTGGCGTTACATATTACCCGCCTTTGTTATACTCCTCTGTCTCGCCATTCTTGCAGTTCCACTATTGATTTTGGTTCCGCTATTCGTCAATTCGCTGGATGTCAGCGCGCATACGCACGGTCTCACGTGGCTCTGGATCACAATGATTGTGCTCGAGGTTGGCATCGCTGCTATCATAATCTATGGCCTGCTAAAAATATTTTTAACCCAGGCTGGCAACTACCAAAGGTGAACCTCAATAATGTAGTACTGGGACCAATCGGTGTGGAGTCTCCAGAACGAAATGATTTGCCATCATCTTGATAACTACTCGAGTTTAGCAAAACCTCGAAAAATC
This sequence comes from uncultured Ktedonobacteraceae bacterium, assembly GCA_955652655.1. Lineage (GTDB taxonomy): Bacteria > Chloroflexota > Ktedonobacteria > Ktedonobacterales > Ktedonobacteraceae > UBA11361. Next base: position 7,555 of record CATPCK010000752.1, read on the forward strand.
ATCCAAATTGCTCTTGACTTTTCTAAAATCTACAAGTACACTCATAGCAGAATTAGCGTTGTTTAGTAAGTAGCAAAGTAAGAAAACACATAGTTTAAAGGGGGGTGAGTTCTATGCAGAAAGTGCTTGAAAGAATCGCGCAATGTGTTCGAAACGATGGAACTCGTCCGTTGAGCAACATGGGAGTGTAGTAAGTAATTCTATGTTGATTGATGTTGCTGCTCGGATTACCTTTAGTGTCCGGGCGTTTTCTTTTCCCCTACTTTTCCTCACAATGCGCTGGTTCTCCTCAACATGAAAATATCAAAACCACATCCATAGAGAGTTGAAATGATCTGCCAGTTTTTTGTACGTCTTACCAGCGAATGTACCTGTAGGAGACGTATCTACCTGCTCAAAGAAAGGCTCTACCAACGTGCTTAGCCCATTACGCCTGTATGCCCAAAAGCAACGCATCACTACCCCAATGGAGAGGAGGTGAAAGCATGAGAGGGAAGCTACGTGATAAACGCTCGGAGATGAAACGCTACAACCTTAAGCGTGAATCGTTGGAGCGACGCCGCACAAACAAACGCGACAATCGTTCTCTCGTCGTCAAACTGTATCAGCAATACGAAGAGGAAGATAATTTCCTGCGGGACGACGAAGAAGTTTTGGTAGAAAGTACCCAGAAATAATACTTTATGCTAGCCAGCCCCGGTAAAGGACCTGCTGGGCTGGCTTTGCACAATCATGATAGGCTTTACGGAATATCGACCTCTGGGAACAAACGGCGGGCGATTACCAATCGTTGAATTTGTGCTGTACCCTCAAAGATATCAAAGACTTTCGCGTCGCGGAACCACTTTTGGAGAAGCTGCCTGGACTCAGAGTTTTCGCCAGGAGCCGTA
>CATPCK010000753.1 GCA_955652655.1 uncultured Ktedonobacteraceae bacterium
CATCAGCGACCAGACATCTCCCGCACGACTGACACTCGAACGGGTCACTCCTACGCACGGGGAACACAAAGGCAACGCTGGCCATCTTGCGACCTGCGTTCAAACATGATTGCACGAGCACGTTAGCTCTCTGGAGTTTGCGACGCTTCGCAAAGATATCGTGACTGCAACCTGAAAGGCTCTGGAGGAGATCAACATGATAAGATCAAGAATTAGCTGCATCTTGATCAATAGATGTAAAAGATGTGCCTTTTCAGATACTTTTGCGCATTGCGAACTCCTTTTTCTTCTCTCATCGATCGGCCTACGAGCGGCGATTCTCTCGCTATCCTGCTCAGTGGGTAATGGATAGAGGGCAGCATTGCACACGCCGCAGACCTCTACGCTATTGAGCGAGCGCCGCTGCGCGTCTACAGTGGCATCTACTTCATTGATAGCAGCGGTAGTGCGGCTTATGCACCGGTATGAAAGTGCGATTGGGGTGAGAAGGGTCTAGCTCATCATGCCCTTTGGAGATGCTTCGTTTTCTGGTACAATGTGCCAATCATTCGGCAAGAGGAAGTATGAAACAGGAAACCACGCCGCAAGAAGCATCGTTTCACATACGAGGGAAAGAACAGCGTCATGATGGGAGCCGACTCGGCCCCCTCCTCTGCTGGGCAGTCGTCTTTGCCGATGTTGGTACCTCGATTTATTATGTTCCAGGCATCTTATATGGAAACGTTGGGGACCTGGCAGGCTTCTTTGTGATGCTGACGATGTCTGTCTTCGTACTCCTCACACTCAAGTATGCGGAGGTCACTCATCGCTTCCCTCAGGGAGGTGGCGTGGTCACGGTGGCCGCTCAGGCCATTAATCACTGGGTGGGAGCCCTCGGCGGTATGTTCATTCTGGTCGATTACTTCCTCACGGCTGCGATCAGTTGCCTGTCAGGCATGCTGTATCTGAGCGTGGTTGTGCCTGCCTTCGTCCCTTTTACACTCGAGATGTCTATCGGCGTTCTGCTCCTGCTCGGGCTGCTCAATTGGTTCGGGGTGAGCGAGAGTGCGAAAGTGAGTCTGGTTGGGGCTCTGATCGCCTTTCTGAGCGATATCGCTATTCTCGTCACCGTCTTTATGCATATCTCTCTCTCACAGTTCCTCGCGCTGTTCCCGTACATGTTTGCCCATCAGAAACTGACTCTCCCTTCTCTTCTGGTCGGCTTTGCCGGCTCATTTCTTGCCTTCTCGGGCCTGGAGAGTATTTCGCAGTTATCGCCGGTCATGAAGTCGCCCCGCAAGAAGGTCGCTGGCATGGCCCTGTTGCTCGTCGTGTTAACGATCGGTCTGACCAGTCCGCTGCTGACCATGTTCGCGACGCTCTTGCTCCCAGCGCAGGTGGTGGGAGACCGGGTACTCTCTGCACAGGTCATCTCGCTGCTTGCTGGGCATTGGGGCAATATCGCCTTGCAGATCGAGGTGGCGATCAGTGCCAGTGCGCTGCTGATCTTTGCCGGCAACACGGCCATTATTGGCTCCTATCATGTCTTCCTGGCGCTTTCACGAATGGAGTTCTTCCCGGAGTTTGTCCAGCAACGCAATAAGCTCCGTGGAACACCGCATTTCGCTATCCTGCTCGCCATTGCTATTCCCATAGGCGTGCTCACCGTGGTGCAGGGCGCTATTACGGTCCTTGGAGACCTGTACGCCTTCGGGTTGTTGGGAGCCTTTACCCTCACATGCCTGGGCCTGGATATTGTGCGGCGCCGCGAGCGCAAGGCGGCGCGTGCCGAACGTGCATTCTCGCGGTCTCCGACCAGAGGTTTTCCCAGGAGTGACGAGACGGTGACTGTGAACGAAACGCTGAAAGGCACAACGACAACGACGCAAGCGTCTGCCTCTTCACTCGAAGGGACAGGTGTTCGCGGGTTACCAGCAGATGGACGCGCTCCTTCTCCTTATACAGGGAGGATGGTACTCGATCTCTGGCACACCTGCAAATACTATCTCGGGTTGCTGACAACAGCCCTGGTGGTACTGGCGTGGACGACGAATCTCGTCGCAAAGCCGATGGCAACCATCTTTGGTGGCTCTGTGACCCTGCTTGGGATGGGAATAGCTTACTTCACCTATACGCGCAAGAAGCAGCAGGGGCACATACCGGTGCCTATCACCCACGTTGAAGAACATCTACCCGGGTCTATTCTGGCTGTGTTGATGGCCAATAATACACACAACGAAGCGGTAATACGTTCTGCAATTGACAACGCGAATGGGAAGCCAGTGACGTTTTTGTACCTTGGCCACGCTACAACCTACCAGGCGCCGCGTCTGTTTGAATTTCATGACCCGTACTACGACGATCAACAGGCCAGAAGGACTTTTGGCGAAGCTGAACACCTGGCACAGCAGGCGAAGATTGCACGCCGATATGTGTACAGGCTGCAAGAGCCTCAGGCTGTTGAGCGGATATGGCGGGTAGTCCATCCGCATGATCTCGTCATCTCGCCTGAAAATATTTCACTATGTGAGGAGATCAACCCGGACCGGATCCGTTATGAAGTGACACCAGACGGCAATGTCGCCCACTTCCTAAAAAGCTGGTGAAGAAGAGGCGAAGCTACCCTATCCACCTATCTCATATAGGGGACTGCGCCCAGTGCCCAAAGTGTTCATCGAGATTCCTTTGCTTATCGTTCACACTGTCGACATACATGTATGCATCCTGGCGGATGTCGAACGATCGGACAATGCGATCATTGGATCCTGGCTCTCCGTCCGAGGACAGGCGCTCCCGGATCAAAAACACCTGCTCAGTGAGGCGTTGGACATAGTAGCGGTCTACTATCATCGCGACCCCTCCGACTCTACCCAGCAAGGGGGCTTCAATAGTTCTTGCTTGCTCATGCGTTGCTTGTTCACTTCCTGTGCTCCAATGAGCACTGATCGTCTCGGCTGGTGCCATAGTAGAGAAAAGGGGCTTACCACCACCTGCTGCGTTTTGCCTCCACGTCGGATGTTCGCCGGGCTTGGAAGCGAACGCAGTGTTTGATGCTTCTTACGCTCTTGTCCCAGTACGCGCAGATCCACGTACATCGGCCTTGCTGAGATCCACGCCACTGAGGTCTACCCCGGTCAAGCTTGCCTCATCGAATGTCGCTTTGCCGAGGAGGGCTCCATTCAGGTCTGCTCCGCGCAGGTCTGCCTTACTGAGATCTGCACCCGTCAGATCCGTGCGACAAAGGGTGGCATCGCGTAAGTCTGCCCAGCGCAGGCCTGCCTTCTGGAGATGAGCATCGCTCAGATTGGCGCTCCGGAGATTGGCATTGCGCAGGTCTGCTTCTCGCAAATCCGCACCTCGCAGGTCCGCTCCCTGCAAATTGGCCTCAGTAAGATCGGCCCCGTGAAGATCAACTCCGTGAAGATCAACTCCGTGGAGATCAGCTTCATGGAGGTCTGGCTCTACAGCCTGTACATCAGGATATGCTCGCCGCCACTTTCCCCAAAGCGTATTCCCTGATGAAAGGAGATCAAGATGCTTCTGACTTGCCATAAGGTTCATGTCCTTTGCTGTTGTTTTCCGGGTCCACTTCTTGCTCAAAATGATCAACGTCGCTCACCATCCATTCAGACGTAAGAGATGGAAGGCACAAAAGCGAAAGAGCGAACAAAACCATTCCGAAAATCACGCTCCCATGTGGAGAGATGCGAACGCGAAGACGTATGAGTCGTAGCACTCCCGTGATGGAGAGGTGCTTTGAGTGCTGTTACATACGAGGAACCTGGCTTATGAGAAGAAGTAGAAGACTCTTCAAGTATACACTATTTTTTAGAAAAATGCAATATTTATCAAAAGACGACATCATTGAAAAGGCGGGGGAAACCGTCGCGGATACACCAGGCGATCCAGAACCGACACCAACTTTGCTTTCGTAGATCGAAGGTGCACAACCTGGGGTATATCCCGATGCCTAAAGGGAAGGACCGAAAACAGAGAAACACCCACGCCTTACAAACGTGGGTGTTTCTCTTACGACTGCCGAAGAATCGCTGATCTACTTCTCATAGACAACTTTGTATCGACCTGTATGTGCTTGACCTTTCCCCGCGCCTTCATCAGTGACCGTGTGAACATGCCAGCCATCCTTTGCCATTTTCTTTAAATTCCTAAAAAACTGATATCGTGCTTCTCCCTTAAACATTCCTGACGTATAGGTCTTGACTTGTTGCATGTTCGAACTTCTCCTCATCGTTGCTGTGTAACGCAGAACTCGCTCAGCGTTTGGTCTCTAAAGTGTCCTTGGACGGTAGAGTCAATAGAAGCTTGTGCCCCGACAGCCTCGCCCAGAAAACGTGGAAGCCAGGGCTGGAGCAGGGAAGTGCCGAAGCTGCACCTGTTGGAAGAAAGGGATCTGGGGCTATTCTCTTCTCAATTATATTATAA
>CATPCK010000754.1 GCA_955652655.1 uncultured Ktedonobacteraceae bacterium
ACAGATGTGTGTCCGCACACTCAGCGATTTCTTCACCAGTGCTCCACAGGCGCTACATTCCTGACTCGTGAAGTGTGGTGCCACTGCGATCACAGGAATGTTATGCATCAGTCCATAGGCTTTCACCCAGGAGATGAACGTGCCCCATCCTGCATCGTGAATAGACTTCGCAAGGTGATGGTTCTTGACCATATTGCAGATCTTTAAGTCTTCATAGGCAATCAAATCGTGAGATGAGACAAGCGTGCTTGCCGTTTTGCGGGCAAAGTCTTCACGCTGCCGTTGGACTTGTAGATGCGCTCTCGCCAGTTGCTTTCTGGCTTTCTTGCGATTGGCTGACTTCTTCTGCTTGCGTGATACTTGACGCTGCAAGCGTTTCAACTGCTGTTCAGCTTTGCGATAGTGGCGCGGATTGTCTACGGTGTTGCCCTCTGAGTCGGTATAGTAGGCTTTGAGCCCCACATCAATACCAATCTGCTTCTGCGTTGACTGGTGTACGATACATCGCTCTGCCTTGACTCCGAACTGCACATAGTAGCCATCAGCACGGTGGACAATCCTGACCCGCTTGATCTGCTCTGTGGGAAATGCTGCAATCTTCTGCTTGGGATTACCTACTAGCCGCAAGCGTCCAATACCGCATCCATCGGTGAGGGTGACATGTTTCCCGTCCGGTTCCAACTTCCAGCCCGTTTGCTTGTACTCCACGCTCCGGTTATCGTGTTGGAACCTGGGGTAGCCTTTCTTGCCCGGCTTGTGGGCCTTGCAATTGTCATAGAAGCGGGAGATAGCGAACCACGCGCGATCTGCTGAAGCTTGACGGGCTTGTGAGTTGAGTTGAGTGGCAAAAGGATATTCTTTCGCGAGTACAGCACAATAGCACTGCAAATCATTCTTGGAGATGCCGCGCTCGTCCATCCACAAGCGCAAGCACTTGTTTCGGATGAACTGGACGACTCTTATAGCTTCTTCGATAGCAGCGTACTGTTTCTTAGAAGCATCCACTTTGTACTCGAAGATCAACATGAATGCTTGCCTAATCGCTTGTTGACATAGTCACGTAGTATCCAGATGACCATATTGTTGAATGAGCGGCTATCCTCTTGCGCAAACTGCTTGATAGCAGCGTAGACATCCGCAGGATAGCGCGTATTCATTTTTGTTTCTTTCTCCGTCCTCATGGTACTAGTTTAGCACAAACATAGTACCATGTCAAGCATTGCGCCATTCATCCCTGGGCTAAAGCCGCAGGGCTTTCTGGCTCGTTTAGGGTAAGAAGTGTCCAGGGGGGAACTTCAAGAAGATGACTTGACCTTGACCACGCACGACAAATACCCCTGAACGCTTACTGTATGAATGATCTTGTACGAGGGGAAGGAGTGGTCCATCCCAAAGCGCGTTATTGAGATAGAGAAATCGGAGGTTTCTCTTCTTTTCTGACCCGTTACAGCTTTTCACCCCACGCTGTGAGCGGCAACATGAGGCCCCGAAAGTCCTCCTTCAGCATCTCGAACTGCATGCGCTCATAGAGCTGGTTCACTTCCTCCTGCGTGGCGACTCCCATTCTGACGATAAAGGGCTGGAACAATTTGAAGACGGCGGCGGCATCGCGGCGAAAGCCTTCATGGGCCTCGGTTCCGAACGAGTAATCGATCACATGCGACTTGTAGTTGACGCTGGCACAGCCGGCATCGAGCAGGAAGCGTCCTAACATCGGCAAAACGCCGGTAAATCGCCCGCTCTCAGTGAAGCTTTCTCCCTGTAACTTGAGCGCGCGTATGATCATGGCATTCAGGTTCTCCAACGCGGGGCTGTTGGTAAAGTACCACCACTCGCTTTCAGTAAGACGGATAGTGCCTCCAGGTCGCGTGATGCGCTTGAACTCCTGCATCAACTTTGGCCACGCCGCAGCGGGGAGGAAATTGATGAAGCGCGCATTGACGAGATCAAACGACTTGTTGGGGAAATCCAGCGATTTCTGTATATCCATGACCAGGAAATCGGCGTTGTCCATGCCCTGCATCTGCACGCGGGCACGCGCGTAGTCGATCATCGCCCGGCTAATATCGAATCCCACCACCTCGATCTCGGGATAGGTAAAGGCCACCTCTAGCGCCCAACCACCAGGACCGCAGGCCGCATCGAGGATGCGATGTATACCAGAAAGGTCTGACCGCTCAGAGAAGAGCCCGCCCATACCTTTAGTGATGAGGTGATCCTGCGAGAGCAGGCGCGCCATCTCCGCTCCGCTCTCGGGATCGTTAAAGTAGACATTCTCGTCTCTGGGGGAATCGCCGGGTGTTACCATAACCTATCTCCTCTATCTCATGAAGTGAAGTGTTGGGTTATTATGCTACGATCAATATACTGAACCTTGCCCTAAAATGCAAGGTACTTCCTTTCGACACTGCTGAGCGAAGCTAGACGCGCAAGCGGCATGGCATTTGGATATACGGAATAGACGGAGGGGCACAATGCATTGCACCCCTCCGTCTATCGAATCCCTGCGTTTTTATCAGTGTTGTCGCTCGCTATTGATCTTCCAGGTGTTATTCTCATTGACTAATGTATAGTCAAAGGTCGCTGTTCGCCCGTTAGTAAGAGTGTAGGTAATCGAGCCAGTCCCAGCCGAGTCGTTCACATTACTCACCTTACATTCTGTCAGCGTTACACCATTGAAATTGGCGGCAAATTGTGCCTCGGTTTCCTGACTTTGAGCAGCATTGGAGAGCTGATCATAGGCGTTTTGGTAATTCTGAGATTTGAGATCGCTGCAATACGTGAGTAGCGTCTCAGTTGGTGTCGAGATGGAATGCAGAGTATTAATCATCCAGGTCCCATGCTGGTTGACAAAGGTTGCGGTTGCGCTGACATTATTTGCATCGCTCCTGTTATAGGTAATGGTGCCGGTTCCCGCTGCATTGTTAACATTCTTCACGATGCATCCCTTCAGCTGGTTAGCGGTAGCAATGGCAGCAAACTGACTTTCAGTACCTATCTGGCTTTGTAAGTTCGTTGATAACTGATTATAGGCAGTCTGATAATCTTGCCCGGCCAGCGCATTACAGTAGGTAGTAAGTGTGAGAGATGGGGTAGAACGTGGATGCTGTGCATTGATTTTCACAGCGCTATTCTCATCAATCAACACATAGTCAACGACCAGGCTACTCCCGCCAGAAAGGTTGTAGCTAATCGTGCCAGTGTTAGCTCCATCGTTGACATTCGGTACTGTACAATGAGACACCTTGCCGAGACCACCATTGTTAGAGAAAGCGGTTGCAAACGCAGCTTCAGAAGCGTACTTTGCCTGTAAGCCGCTTGAGAGCTGGTTATAGGCACCAGGGTAGTCCCCTTTCTGCAATGCGCTACAGAAGGCGTTCAGCGTCTTAGTTGCCGTCGGGCGATTCGCATACCCAATGACACCAAGAGCTATGGCTGCGATCAGCAGCAAGCCAACGATAGCACCCAGGATAAGCCAGAGTTTGCGACGGTTGGGCCGCTCTTTCGGTACAGGTGGTGCATACGCTCCTTGCCCTGCGCCATAACCAGGATCTGAGTAGGGTTGAGGTGTAGGTGGTGCGTACGCTCCTTGCTGCGCACCATAACTAGCTGCGTAGGGTGGTGGCGTAGGTGGCGCATACGCTCCTCGCTGCATACCATAACCAGTAGCTGAATACGCTGGCGGCGCAGGTGGTGCATATGCTTCCTGCTGCATACCATAACGTTCAGAAGGTGGGGCGACGGCTGTGGGAGGAAACGTGGGGGCCCGATTTAACGCGTCTCCTCCGCCATAGACAGTAGCTCCTTCCGTAGAGGATGCTGTCTCTGCTTCAAACATGAACGTCGTATCGCCAACGCGAATCTGATCATTGATAGAAAGTATGCGTGGTACTTGAGGGGTGAGCTTTTGCTCATTCACAAAGGTACCATTGCTACTGCCCAGGTCGATGATTTGATAGCCCTGCCTCTCAGGGCGAATCTCAGCATGATGGGATGAAACTTTGACATCATTCACCACCAGTTGATTATCGGGAGCCCGCCCGATGGTGTACGGATAAGGAGATGGTTCCAGAGTGGTCTGCCCATTTGGGCCTTTTAACATAACAACCATGATTTTCCCTCTTTATTCCTTCTAGTCTTAGAAGTATGAACTTTCCGATGCCTTCATCATTTCCCAGGTGCGGCTATATCGGTTTGTCACTGAATACGTAATACATGTAACCACTAAAGTCAGCCCTGATTATTTTCGGAATGTGGCCGATCGCATCTTTGCGATGATTCAAGTATAAAATCTTGACCGTTTCAAAAACGTTACACAAACGTTACGTAAAAAACTTGTATGCCGGACAGCACAAGAGATTGGGCAGGATTTTCATGTGGATGGGGAGATGACGCTGGTAGTTGACCTTCTGATATGGGCTGTGGCCCCGGGAAGCGGAATGCCAGGAATCGGAAATAGGGGAATGGTAACAGGGGCTATGCTTCTTCTCTCGAAGAAACCTGCTTGGACTGCTCTAATCTGCTCGCTGGTATCAACTTGCGATCATAATTTCGAGGTCTTGCTCACGAAGTGCTGCTAACACTGTTGGATCAGCGGAGCTATCCGTGATCAGCAGATCGATTTCACCAACTCCACAAAGATAGGCCAATTCTACCTGTCCTACTTTCGAGCCATCGGCAACCAGGATACGCCTCTTGGCTGCTTGCAACATGCGATGTTTCATCTCTGTTTCAGGCAGGTTGATATTCGTGATACCCATATGCGGGTGGATTCCATTACATCCAAGAAAGACAGTGTGGGCATTGATGCGCTCGAACAACAGTCCTCCTATCGGATCGACAAGCGAGTGCTGCATGGGCCTGAGGGTTCCTCCAGTGACAACGACCGTGAAACGGGGGATAGCCACTTCAAGCTCCAATGCGATATTGAGGGAATTAGTAAATACGACAATATCACGTAAATCATCCCGTATGATTAGCGAGCGGGCAACGGCGGTTGTCGTGGTGCCAACATCGAGGATGATGGTTTCTCCCTGGGCAATGAGACTGGCCGCTAGCCTCCCTATGATAGACTTCTCGGTGGTGCGTGAGTTCTCCACCTCTTCAAAAGGCCGCTCCAGGTGAGGGAGGAGTTTCGGCATCGCCCCACCACGAATACGGCGAATCTGCCCAAGCTCCGCCAGGGCGTCGAGATCACCTCTTACCGTGACCTCAGATACATGGAACCTGGCGCTGAGATCACTCACGCGTACGAAGTCCCGTGACTGTACGAAAGCAAGTATGTGTTCCCGTCTCATCTGCACGGGGATGTCCCCATC
>CATPCK010000755.1 GCA_955652655.1 uncultured Ktedonobacteraceae bacterium
GGGAAGGTACGTCCCATCTTCAGCCTGTTTTGGCCTGGGACGCTTAGACATATTGGCAGGCTGCAATTCCTCAAACACCATCGTGCCATAGGTATTCACCAGTTGACGGGATTGCTTTTGGAGAAAGTCCCGCCGTTGGTTACTCACCTTGCGATGAGCCTTTGCAACCTGCTCGACGGCCTTTTTACGGCGGTGAGAGCCACGCTTTTTCCGTGCGAGGCTTTGCTGCAAGCGGGCTAGCTTCTTCTCTGCCCTGCGGAAATGACGTGGGTTCTCAATTGTGCTTCCATGATCTCAGGCAATTGGTGAGCTTGATCGTAGTAGTTCAGCGACTTACCAGCCATGCGGTAAGCGTCTCTGCGTTCTTGGAGGGCAGCATTATAGAGTTCTCTTGCACGGTCAAGTGTCCAGGTGAGCATCGCTTCCTGCTTCCTGGTCGGATACAATCTGAATTGGTAGGCTTGCTTAGACATGCTTTTGGTTCTCAATAGACTGCTTCATGACTGAGAGCGGCGCTCCACCCACTGTCGAAACAAAGTAGCTATTCGTCCAGAGCGTTGGCATTCGTGTGGTAAGTGCTGGAAACTCTTGCCGTAAGAGCCGCGATGAACGGCCTTTGATGAGCTTCACCAACCGATGTATCCCAAATTGCGGGTCACATCCACCTTCTCTTTGTTCGGAATAGAGTAAATAAAAAATAGCAATGCAATCGTCTATACAGTGAGACATACTCTCTGATCAGGAAGCATATCATTACTCTAAGGAGAAACAAGACATGACACAGCAGGATAACCAACCGAATCTTTTCGAACTCTCAGGACATGGAGTGCAGATCACCTACTCGACCAGCGGTATCGATGGTCAACCCCACTTTAACTATAGCGGTACATATGGACACCATGAAAGCCTTGCTTTCAGTGGATCGGAAATTCGTACTCAGCAAAGCGAACTTGGAACCCTGGTAAGCGTCACACTTATACGTACTGTCGATGCTGGCGATACCCTACTGACTTTGCTTTTGCCCAGTATCAGGCTGACGGGTGAGACTGCAAAACCGTTTGAAACCCTGGCAATTATAAGCAAGACATACGGTATTTTGCCGCATGAGGGCGCCCAACCAACCTATCATGCAGTAAAATTATCCGGATCAGCCCAGAGGGTTTTCTTCTAAAGAGAAGAGATTTGTATACCTATAGAAGAGGGCACCCTAAGTGCCCTCTTTTACGCTTATAGCTCTGATTGATCTATCTGGGCTTTTTGCAATTTGCCGCTGTAGTCGGTGTAGACCACTTTCCATTCGGTAAAGACATCGATGCCCGCAATACCAGCTTCGCGGTGGCCATTGCCGGTGCCGCGATTGCCCCCGAAGGGGAATTGGATTTCGGCACCCGTCGTGCCTGAATTGATATAGAGGATACCGCTGGTGATATCGCGCATGGCACGCTGAACGCGATTGATATCCTGAGTATAGATTGCGCTCGATAGGCCAAATTTGCTGTCATTGTTGACAGCGATAGCCTCTTCAATCGAAGCCACTTCAATGACCGAGAGCGTCGGGCCGAAGATCTCCTCCTGCGCCAGGCGCATGTCTGGTCGTACATCAGCAAAGAGCGTGGGATGATAGAAATGCCCCCGCGCCAGTTCGCCCTCTCTGGCGATTGATCCGCCGGTAACGAGCGTCGCTCCCTCGGCCTTGCCAATACCAGTATAGCTATGAATCTTGTCCAGCTGAGAGGCATTGATAACCGGGCCAACATCGACGGTTTCATCGAGGCCGTTACCCAGGCGCAGTTGTTCAATACGTGGTACCAGTTTCTCGATCAACTGCTTGCGCACCGCGCTATGCACAATGACACGGCTACAGGCGGTACAGCGCTGTCCTGTTGTGCCGTAGGCGCTCCATAGGATGCCCTCGATAGCAAGATCAAGGTCGGCATCGTCAAGGACGATCACGGCATTTTTGCCGCCCATCTCCAGCGAAACACGCTTGAGTGATTTGGCTGCCTCGATCGCGACGTGTCGACCTGATTCGGTGGAACCGGTGAATGAGACGACCGCCACATCGGGATGATGGAGAAGAGCTTCACCGACTGTGCCGCCTGGACCGAAGACGATGTTCACAACCCCATCCGGCAAGCCAGCTTCATACAATATCTCGACCAGTCGCAGTGCGCTCAGGGGCGTGTCGCTGGCGGGTTTGATCACCACTGTGTTACCGGCGACGAGGGCGGGAAACATCTTCCAGGTGGGAATGGCAATAGGAAAGTTCCACGGGGTGATACAAGCGACAACGCCGATGGGATCGCGCGTGGCGACCCCCGATTTATTGGGCAGTTCGACAGGCACCGTGTAGCCAAAGAGCCTGCGTCCTTCTCCGCCCATGTAGTAGGCCATATCGATGCCTTCCTGCACATCGCCGCGCGTCTCTTTGAGAACTTTGCCCATCTCCCGGGTCATGGTACGAGCCAGGTCCTCTTTGTAGCGTGTCAGCAACTCTCCCACGCGGTAAAGGATCTCGCCGCGTTTAGGAGCGGGCACCAGCCGCCATTTATCAAAGGCGGAACGAGCAGCGGCAACGGCAGCGTCCGCCTCTGATTTTCCCGAGAGCGGAAAGTGGCCGATAATTTCACCGGTGGCAGGATTGTGATTGGGGAAGGTTTTTCCGCTTTGCGCGCTCTGCCACTTTCCCCCGATGTGATTTTGAAATTCTTTGGCAGTGGTGGTCATGAGGCAATCTCCTATGCTTGGTGGTACATATTCAAAAAATGTCACGTAAGCAGTGTACCGCACACGTGCGGTACACTGCTTACGTGACATTTTTTAAGTGAGCTATAGAATGCTTTTGTTGAGGGTAGCGAGGAACTCCATGTTATTGCTGGTTTTGGACATGTGCTGTAACAACGCTTCCATTGCCTCCAGGCCACGCTGGTCGGCCAGGGTTGAGAACATGCGGCGCATGACGACAACGGCACGGAGGGTTTTGTCGTCGAGGAGCAGTTCTTCACGGCGAGTGCTGGAGAGCGAGATGTCAATGGCGGGGAAGACACGGCGTTCAGCGAGTTTGCGGTTCAGTACCAGTTCCATGTTGCCGGTACCTTTAAATTCTTCGTAGATCACATCATCCATGCGGCTGCCGGTATCCACGAGAGCGGTAGCGATGATGGTCAGGCTTCCACCTTCTTCGATTTTTCGGGCTGCACCAAA
>CATPCK010000756.1 GCA_955652655.1 uncultured Ktedonobacteraceae bacterium
ACATGGAGCTATCTCTTTCAGATGACAATCGGAACTACAGGATTATATCGTTCAATCCATGCACAACCTGAAATGGTGCGCCAGCTTTTGACAGATTGGGATGGTCCGTCACAGGCGGCGGAGAGACTGGCGCATGTCAATCGTGTCTTGCTATCGGGGATCGGTACAAGCTTCCACGCAGCTATGGTAGGAGAATATTTGCTGCGCCGGGCAGGCGCAGATGCCTGGGCAGTGCGATCGTTTGAGTTCGTCAACTATCCCCGTCCCTTACGCCCAGACGATGGAGTGATTGTTATTAGTCATCGAGGCAGCAAGCTTCATGGCAACAGGGCGGTACAACGCGCCCTGGATGCAAAGGTACTGACGATTGGCATTACCGGTAAAAGCTCTAAGATGCAAGGGCCAGATATCGTGATAGAGACAGTAGAACAGGACCCTTCTTCTACACATTCCATAAGCTATACCGGCGCTTTGACACGCCTGGGCCAGGTTGCAGTCCGCCTGGCAGCAAAACTTGGCAATGCTGAACAGGCACGACTCCTGGAACAAGGACTTCAGCAATTGCCTGCACTCATGGAAAATATTTTGGCCCGAGAAGATGAGGTGCGAAGTATTGCGCAAGAGGCAGTGACGAAACAACGGCGTATTTACTTCTTAGGTGCAGGACCTAACGCGGCAACCGCTCCTGAAGGCGCTCTGAAGGCCAAAGAGGCAGCGTATGTGACGACCGAAGGTTTTGAGTTGGAGCAGGCTATTCATGGCCCACAGGTGGCTTTTGAGCATGAAGATCTGTTGATTCCTATTGTAGTGAAAGGACCCGCACAACCACGTATGGCCGATTTCCTGCTGGCTACCGGGGAAATAGGTTCTCGTGTTTGGTTGATTGGCGAAGCGCCAGGCGCGGAGACAGCAGAGCTGTTCCATAGGGATGGGTGGGCACACTTCCCGATTTACAACGGTGTTGATTTGCCAGAGGAATTGACGCCATTAGTCGCTGCGCTGCCGATGCAACTCCTGGCAGATTTTCTAGCAACAGCGCGTGGAACGAACGCCGATAGTTTTCGCGCCGACCAGGAGGAATACAAAAAGGCGGGAATGCGATTTCGTATCTAGAAAATCGATGAAAGAGCGAATACCATTTATTTAAAGCGTCTTCTTGCTCGGCGTATAGTGTCCATTTTGTTGTGCACGTGAATGGACATCTGCCTGATCTCCCGGCTCTTCTTGCTCATCATTCTCCTCCATTGGAAGCGGTCTCGATTCCTCTATGTTTTGAGCAACGGTTCTAGCATCTAGCTTCACCCATGTGTTGAGGGCTCTAACATCCTGCTTTCTACGACGAACAAGCCTCGATCTTACTTCAAAGGCAGCCCAGATAAGAATGAGGGCAGCAACAATAAATACGATGTATCTCAATACTGTTATATCCATGCTTGAACGCCCTTCTTCATAGAAAAACAAGATTCGTTAGTTTTCCCATTGTAGCGACTAGGGGATAAGGCGTCAAGTCTGATAGTTCTTCCCCGCCACAGCGGTCGGGAGAGGGAGAGAGAGGAAAACACCCGACCGCCAGAAAGAGGAAAGATAGGAGGAAGTAAGGGGGTAAGGGAGAGCTTATTTAGTTTTAGAACATTTGTTTCAACACGATGAATATTACCATGAGATCCAGGAAAAGTCAAGAGGTTATTAGAACTTACTTTCTATAAAATAACGATGGTGAAGGGAGAATCGAAGCGAGAAGTATGCTCGCGTTGACTCCCCCTTCGGACATGATACAATGGGCCACGGAGCCATTCTCAGAAATAGTTTGATCTGAGACGAGGGTTTTAGCTACAGCACAGTTTTAAGTGTGAGAATCGATTCCCCGAAATCATGATATATATTGACATACAGTGATGAATCTGTTATGCTTTGGGCATGAAGTTGAGTCAGTATGCGAAGAAACAGGGAGTCACCTACCGAACGGCGTTTCGGTGGTGGCAGGCAGGACAGATCCAGGGCTATCAACTCCCTTCAGGAACCATTGTGGTCACGGAGGGTGAACAAGAGCCACCAAAAGAGCGTGAGCCCCGGGTCGCTATTTATGCCCGTGTCTCTTCTCATGAGCATCGGCCCAACCTCAAACGGCAAGTCGAGCGCTTAGAAGATTACTGTGCGGCCAAAGGGTATCAGATTGCTCTGGTGGTGACTGAAATCGCTTCTGGCGTCAATGATAGCCGTCCGAAGTTGTTGACTCTGCTACGGGATGAGAAGATCTCGCATATTGTTGTCGAGCACAAGGATAGGCTGACACGCTTTGGGTTTCGCTATCTGGAAACCTTGTTGGAACTGGCCGGGCGACATATTGAGGTCGTCAATCTGGCTGAGAACAATCGGGAAGATCTGCTGGCCGATTTGACCAGTATCCTCTATTCGTTCACCGCCAGACTCTACGGGCAAAGGCGCCGGGCCAAACGCAAAACCGAAGCGATTGTGCAACAATTACAGGCTGAGGAAGAGGAGCCGTCATGAAGTTGGTCGAGCAGCATGTGATCGAGAAAGGCGATCCCCGGTATATTCGCATCGACAAGGCCGCTTTTGCCTCAAAAAATCTGTGGAATCTTGCCAACTACTACGTGCGCCAATCTTTCATTTTAGAGCACAAGTATCTCGACAACACGGCGGTCTATCATCTGGTGAAGTCGTCTGATGCCTACAAGGCATTACCCGCCAAAGTCAGTAATCAAGTCTTGATCCAACTCGACAAAGCGTGGACTGGTTTTTTTGAGGCCAATGAGGCCTACAAACAAGACCCCTCGAAGTTTACAGGCCGCCCCAAGTTACCCAAGTACAAACACAAAACCAAGGGCCGAAATCTCCTGGTCTTTGAGTGGGGAGCCATCTGGAAAGGGTCCCTGAGGTATCAGGAGATCGCGGTGAGTGCGCTGGGATTCCTCGTGTTCACCAAACAGCGTCGATCTGAGATCGAGCAAGTGCGCATCGTCCCCAAAGCGGATCATTATGTGGTGGAGGTGGTTTATCAGGCACAAGCACAGCCTTCCTCCGAGAGTGTGAGAAAGCTCGACCCAAGCTTGTTTGTGGCGCTCGATCTTGGAGTCCATGTTTTGGCGGCGGCTACCTCCAACAAAGCAGGGTTCATCCCGCGCCTGGTCAATGGTCGCCCCTTGAAAGCTATCAACCAACTCTACAACAAACAACGGGAGCATGAACAGAAGAAACTTGCCAAAGGCCAGGAGAAGCTCTTTACCTCACACCGATTAGATCGGATCACGACGAAGCGTAATCGCCGGATGATGCATTCCCTGCATACGGCCAGCCGTCGCATCATTGATCTGTTGGTCAAGGAAGGCATTGGCACCCTGGTGATTGGTAAAAATCCTTTTTGGAAGAGCCGGGTGGAGTTGGGCAAGAAGCATAATCAGGAGTTCGTGCAGATCCCCCATGCGAAGTTCATCGAGCTGCTTACCTACAAAGCGGAGCGGGCTGGCATCACGGTGATCGTCACTGAGGAATCCTATACCAGCAAAGCCAGCTTCTTGGATCGCGATCCTCTTCCCACCTACGACCCGAAGCTGGGAGCCGAGCAGGAGGACACCCCCCGCTTCTCTGGGTCTCGCGACAAGCGCTGGTACCGCGTTAAAGGGCGAAAACCCATCCACTCGGACGTGAATGGCTCCTATAACATCGGTCGCAAAGTATTCCCGACAGCCTTTGATGGCCTAGGGATAGAGGCCACGGCAGTTCGGCCCGGACGGCTTGCCGTCTAAACTATAGAGGTAGGGCATATTTGTCATACCTTCTGGATACTGTAGAAAGTGAAATGAATTGCATGGCAGATGTACAACCTCTACGTGGAATACGGTATGCGAATGAAACGGC